>JBEHYA010000025.1:0-22012 GCA_048498415.1 Pseudomonadota bacterium | reverse complement strand
TTTGTGCACGAGGGTGGCAAAGCTGGCATTCACGCCGGCCGGCGCGGTGGTGACGGAATAACGATGGACGGCGTTGGAATCCACCGGGCAATCCGTATTCAGATAGCTGGCCGCAGCCGACGACGCATCGCACTTGGCATATTTAATGCCGCTGATGGTATGGGAGCCAGCGCCGTTGCAGGCGGTGGCAAACGCCGCCGTGTGCCAGGCAAGGGCTTGCTGGCCAAGCGCGGCTTCCTGGCTGGTGATGAGCACATCAAGCGCATTGACGAGCTGGAAAAACAGCCCGGCAATCCCCATCAACACCGCGGTGAAAACAAACATAAACATCGCTACAAAGTATCTTAAATGCGAGTGAAGAAACAAATAAAAAAGGGGCGCCGGGAAGATTCCGCGGCGCCCCAATTGGCTTTAGTAAGGTTCTTTAACCCTGTTTCAGCTTAACCCTGAATGGTGAAGCGGAAAGACGGTGAATCGCTGGAAGCCGCGCAACCGGGGTTGGTCGTGACCGGCGGCGTGTTGGTCGAGGTTGAAGCGCTCTTGCCATAGGTCATGCCCGTGCCGGTGGCGGCGTTGGCGTTACGAATGATCATGGCGTTGCAGACCTTGATCCAGTCAGAGGTGTTCATGCCCGAGGTCGGGTAGTTGAACGAAACGTTGAACACGCCCGACGCCGGCACCGTGATCACGATGTCGCTGGTGGTGCCCGGCGCGCCCCAGGGGTGAGCCAGGATCGGCGTCGCGGAGGTGCCCGCAATCATGCCTTTTGGCACAACGCCCATGTTGACCATGTTGGCGACCGAGGTGTCGATGGTGGTTGCGCCCGAACCCGCGTAGAAGTTCTTGATGTTCTGCGCGAGCGCGAGAAGATCTTTCGATGTATTTTGCTGACGCATATTTTCGTACGCGGCGCCGGCAGCGGCCCAGATGCCCGCCACGACGAGACCCACGATACCCAGCACGATGGCCGCTTCAATCAGGTTGAAACCGGCGCGTGCATTTTGTTTATTACGTAACTTCATAGGTTGCCCTCCAGAAAAGTGGAAACTGTTGAAAACATCATCCCCGAATGTCGGCATATTGCAACTATTTCAGGCTTTCGTTTGCATAATTAGGGAGCAAACATGCCGAGTCGGCATTAAAAAATGATTAAAAGCCGCCGTTTTGTGACTGCGTGAGCACGTTGGTGATATTGAGAATGGATGTCATGGTCCAGGCGATCACGCCGCCCACCGCCATCAAGCCGCCCGTACGCACGAACTTGGCCTGCAGATTGAGCGCTTCAATCTGCTCCTCGATCCATTCCTTGGTCACGCTGTCAATCACCGAACCCACATCGGCGCGTTCGGACAGAATTTCCAGATCCGGCGCCACACCCGGATCGGGGAATTAGAAATTGCCGGCGCGCAGCGCCTCGCCCAGATTGCGGCCGCGCAGAATTTCTTCGCGCGCGGAGCGCAGGCGCTCCCGCAGCCACGGGTTGCCTTCTTCTTCCAGAATTTCAACCGAACGCTTTAACGGCACCTGCGCCTTAAGGAGCGCGGAAAGACCCAGCAGGAACGCGCTGCCCTGCCAGATGCGGAACCACGAATACGGGGGGAAGCGGTCGAACTTTACGCGGGTTGGCCCGCGCCAATACGGCATGCTGGCGCTGACGCCGACGATGATGAGGATGACCAGCACAATCATGAAGATGCCGTAGTTCATGACAAAATCAGACACCGCCGCGATCGAGCCCATGGATTCCATGACCTTGGCCGGCGCGGCTTTGCGCATATTGGCGACCAGATTCACGCCAAACAGCCAGAACACGCCGCCCAGCAGCGCGCCCATGAACAGGGGATAGGAAATGGCGGAGATGATCGCCGCGCGCATGCGCTGCGCGGCATCGCCTACGTGCATGATGGCGAGCAGCGAGTTCGCCACCTGGCCGGATTCTTCGCCGGCGCGGATCATGTAGAGTTCGGCCGACGGGATCCAGCCGTTCATCGCTTCCGACAGCGTATCGCCCGCGCGGTCGCGGCGCAGCCATTCCTGCAGCGCCATGGCCGACGGCTTGGTCGGCGCGCGGCCCATATCGGAGGCATTGTACCACAGACGTTCAAGCGCACGGCTGAGCGCTTCGTTCATCGCCAGCATGCCCTGCAGCTTGCGGTAGATGCGAAAACGCATCTTGCGGTTCGATTTAAAAACAAATTGCGCGTAACGCTGGCCAAAATTTTCAAGCATTCACGTCACCACTTTTCCCGGCGGCCCAGCCGCTCTTCAACTTTGCGGACTTCCTTGTCGGTCGCACAGGGACCCACATCCATTTCGGAATCCATCGGATGCACGCCGCCATCGCGAATCTTCTCCAGCGCATGCCAGAGCATGGTAATGCCGTTCAGGCCAAAAGGCGAGAGCCAGTAACGCTCCGCATCGCCCAGCCGGTTCTCGGCCAGAAGGGCCATCAGATGCGCGTCGGTCGCCACGACTTCCACCACGATGGTGCGGCCCTTGCGCCCGCCATAGCAGTGGCGGCAGCCCTGCGGGTTAACGAAGTGCACGCCGCTTAGATCGGGCTCTTTTAAATAATCGAACGGATCGGCGTCATCGCGCGGAATTTTGCGCGAAGCGTTCATGATCGCCAGGCCGGCGCGCACGCGGCGCAAAATCGCCTCGTTGGCGGGATCGGCGGCGGCCACGCTGGCGGGCACGCGGCAATGCGGGCACAGCGAACGCAGCAGGCGCTGACACATCAGGCCGCACAGCAAATGATGATCATAGACCAGGTAAGGCTCAGCACCCAGATCGCGAAGGCGCTGCGGAATGGCGAGCGCGGCGTAGACGTGAATGGTGGTGTAGACCTGGCGGCCCGTAAGCGCCAGGCGGAACACGAAACGCGTGGTCTGCAAATCGCGGCACTCACCCAACATAACAATATTGGGGTCGAGACGCAGAATACAGCGCATGACTTCGGCGAAGGTGCGGTCGCGCTGTTCGTCTTTCACGGTTGCCGACACGCCGATTTGGCTCGCACCAATCACGCCGCCTTCGGGGGGGTCTTCGATCATGTAGCATTTCTGCTCCATGTTCGTCTCGGCCATGTGCCGGTTGAGCATCACGCGAAGGGTGGTGGTTTTGCCCTGGTTGACGGGGCCGGAGAAAATGCGCATGCCGCCGGGAATACGGCGCAAATAACGCACCAGTTCCGTCTGCTCCTGATTGAAGCCCAGCTGGTCCACATCCGACTGCACGAATTTTTCGCCGAAGATGCGCACGGAATCGTATTGCAGACGCATGTTAAGGTAGCGCCCGCCATCGGCCAGCGGCACCCACTGGCAGCGCACGGCAAGAATGCCTTCAGGCAGCGTGATGGTATCGGGGCCCGAGGCGTTGGTGAGCATGGCCGCCTGCGGCTCCAGCCAGTTGGCGGTCGCGCCCGACTGGCCCGAGGAGTGCGAATAGACGGCGGATAAAAACTGTTCGCCTTCTTTCTGCGTCCAGGTTTCCCACAGACGCAGCGTGCCTTCAATGCGCAGGTCAATGCGCGTGCGGTCATTGCCGGCTTCAATGTGAATGTCGTTGGCGCGCAAATCTACGGCGGCCTGCAGCGTGCGCACAATTTGACGGCGCACGGAGTTTTCATCAAGGCGCACATTCGAGACCTGGCGCTCGAAGAAATTATACGCCGAGCGGATGACGTCGGGCGTGACATAGCGCGGCGGATTGACTTCGAAGCCCATGCGCCGGGCGGTGGCGGCGACCGATGTCACCAGCGGCGAATTGCGGTGGCTGGAACTGACCAGCCACAGGCCGTTATCGAACAGCGCGCAGAGGTTGCGCGATTCCTGCGGAATTTTAATGGCGCCGCCCACAATGGTAAGAAGCTGGCCGGTGAAAACCAGCGGCGCATCCTGTTCGGTGGCTTCGGCGCCCTCTTCTTCTTTGGGCGTATCGGCGGCGGGCGCCGGCTTGGCGGCGGTTTTGGCTTTATCGGCAGACGCGTCGGGTTTTTTGGCGCCGGGTTTGGGCGCGGCCGGCTTGGCTTTGCTGAACACGCCGGGCTTGATGCCGTTACTGGGCGTATTGGTTGCTGCCGGCTTGGCTGCCGCCGGCGCTGCACCCGCAGCTTTACTTCCCGCAACGGGGCGCGGCGGCTTTTGACCGCTTATGCGATCCATCAAGCGGTTGATTAATGATTCAGCCATCCCGGTTCCGTAGACCTCTTACTTACTCCCTGACGATGTAAGAATCCGACGGAATAGTTAAGGATCTACTTTTTTTACCCTTCACAAGTGTGACGGACGTCAAAGTAATTGTTTTGACAAGCGTGCCGTCGCTGAGCTTATCGCCCGCGCGCACATTCTGGGATGTGCTGCCCGAGTTTAAAACGGCAGCGTAACGGCCATTGGTGCCGGTGATGCGCTTGATTGCATACTTGTCCAGACCACCCGACGACGGGGCCGTGAAGCCTTCATCGCTGTCGTCATCGCTGCGCGGACGCATCGGCTTGATGCTGCTGCTGCTCATGGAAGGCAGGTTCAGCGCGGAAGCCGGAATGGCGGCGCCGAGTGCCGAAGGTTTATTGCGCTCGTCACGCACCTTCTTGATTTCGTTCTGGCGCTTTTCAATTTCCAGCAGCAGGTCGAGGCGGCTGATCGCATCCTGCGCCTTGATCATGTCATCGAGATTGATGGGATCGGTTTTCTGCAAGCCATTCACGGCATCGGTGACGACATGCGGGGTTTCCGGCGTGGTCATGATGCCGCCGGTCGTGCCCACTGGCGCGGGCGATAGCGGTACGCTAGCAGACGCCGTTGTGGCTGTAGCGGCCGACGAAGACGCGGCAGGTACAAAAACCTGCGTGGTACCGGCCACCGGCGTAGCGGCCGTGGCCGTTGCGGCGGGCAATGCCGAGGGCGCGGGCAGCGTGCCTGACGCTTCCTGCGCGTGCGCGGCGGAACCGAGCGTGGCGACGCTGATGACCAGCGCGGCGGTGATACCCGTTAAGTGCATAATGTGCTTCGTCATGGGCGACCTCATTTCATTTCATAAATCGTTGCATCAAGTGTCCAGCTACCGTCTCTATTATATTCCGCGTTCTCGATGATGACGCCGGGGATGCCATCAAAATAGCCAAGCAGCTTCCACGGCGGCAGTTTGCCGGAATAATGCAGCCCGCGCTTCAGCCACGGCGGCGGCGGGGGCGGCGGGGGATCTTTTACATCCTGCGGCGGGGCGACTTTTGGCGGGTCATCCGGCAGGCGGCTGAATTCGAACGGCCAATGCTGGGTCAGCGCCAGGCGGGTAATTTCGGTGACCTTGATCAGGCTTTCGGCCCCGCGCACCGGCAGGGTATCGCCGTGCACGGATTGGCCGGCGTTGCGCAGATCCGGCGTGACGGTTGCTTCGTTCGGCATAATCGATGCCGTCTTGCCGTCGTTATGGCCAAGCGTCCAGGAAAGTGTGCCGTCTTTGCACAGCGCGTTGCCGCGCTGCCAGCCGAACTGGCTGGCGGTCACGCGGGCGAACAATTCCTGGCACTGGTTCAGCACGTCGGTGATATGCGCGCGTTCTTCCCATACATGCGGGTAAACCTGATCGGCCGGCGGCCACTGCCACTGCTTGACCATGCCCGAGAGCATGCCCTGCGCGGCGCGTTCGGCATCTTCCTGCTGCTGCGCCTGCCATTGCAGGGCGGCAAAAATCAGCGCGGCAACCAGCACCAGACCACCGCCGCCAAACATAATCAGTTTGATCGGCAGAGCGACCGGCTGCAGCTTGCAATCCACACGGTCCTGCAAAAGAAGCGGCAGCGGCGTGGGGTCGGAACCGGGAATCGCCCAGCCATCGGGCGCGTAAATGCGCTGCATGCCGCCCAGGCTGATTTCCTGCAGCAGGCGTTCGCGCGCGGCTTCGTCGTTATCGAATAAGAAGTCGCCATCGGGCGCGACCAGATCGTCGCGCACGACAATAACCCACGTGCCTTCACGTAAGCGGAAAGCGCCGGTCCAGGAACCGGGCTGGGCGTTGGCTAAAGATGCCGCCAGCGAGGGCTGACCGGAACGGTGGCCTTGCGCGTTCTGGCCTAAACCATATTGCGGCACCGCGACGGTTTTCGTCGCCGAGCGGGCGCAGAAATAATCGGCTTTTTGACCGGGCTGGCTGGCAGCTTCACGCGCCGCCTGGGCCACGCGGCCCGACGGCGAGGGTTGCCAGAATAGGCCGACGGCGTATTGATGCCGCCCGACTTTGACAACACCGTTTGCCATTACTCATTCTCCGTCCTCGGCAGTGTAATTTCTTGCGGCGTCATCGCTACAAAAAGAACCTGACGAGTACGGGCGTTGGCAACACCGCCACCAAAGAGGTAGTTATAGGCATCGCCAATGCCATTCGAACGCTGCTCAACCTGATCCTGGTCGAAACCGCCCAGCACCAGCGTGGAGCCCGAGCGCATCATGGTCTGCTGCACGAACAGGCGGGTCGCGGTGCGCGGCAGCTGCACCGAGTTGGCACCCGACGCGAAAGTGTCGATCGAGAGCAGGTCGATCAGCGAGAGCGAGTATTGCATCAGAATGCGGCCGTCGCCCAGAATGCGCGGCGTGATCTGGATGGAGAAGCCGTCACGCACGATACCGGGCGTGAGGGTCGCGGTGGAAAGGCCGCTGCTTGAACCATCGATGGTCTGCGAGACCGAGGCCAGGTAGGTGCGGTCCTGACCGATACGGCGGGCCACCGGGCGATTGTTCAGCGTGGTCATGGGGAACTGCGCCACGCGCGCGGTCTTGCCGACGCTGGAGAGCAGGTTGAACACGTTCACCGCGCCGCCATCCCATGGATCGATGATCGAGATGCCGATCGAACCCAGGCTGGAAGCGGGGTTGGCCGAACCCGGCGCCGCGTTCGAGTTGGTGAAGGAAAGCTTGGCGCGCGTCAGGCTGCCGGCCACGGCGGCGGCAAACTGGCTGTTGAAATCTTCGCCTTCGGTGATATCGACCGTGAAGACTTCGAGGTTGATCGCGACCTGACGGCTGAGGCGTTCGTTTTCGCCGTTGATGTATTCGGCCACTGTGCGCATGACTTCCGGCGTGGTCACGACGGTAATCGTGCCGCTGGAGGGCGAGAGCGAATAGCTGCCGATGCCGCCCAGAACAGAATCAATCGTTTTGCCGACTTCATCCCAGAATTTGAGATCCACCGTCATGCTGGAGGATTGTTCCGCCGCGCTGGGGGCCGCCGAAGCGGTCTGTGCGCCCGACGAGCTGCTGGTGTTGTTGTCTTCCTGCTCCTTCATGCCGTCCTTGACGGTCTGGGTGCCGGGCATGGCATCCAGGGTGAAGATGCGGGTTTCAAACTTCGACATGGTGATGGCGGCGCCGTCATAGCTCCACAGCACGCCGAAATGGCTGGAGACTTTTTCGAGCAGGCCCGAGAGCGTGCCTTCATAGGAAACGCGCATGCCGGCGGTGGGCGAACCCGCCGCAGCCGGGGCCGCGCTCTTTGACTTGGCGCTGCTGCTCGAGGTGCGCGCCGCCGCCGAGGCGCTTACAATATTGTCTTCATCCGCGCCTTCTTCGGTGCCCTTGCTGTAACGCACGGGAATGCCGGTCTGCTGCGCGATGGAGGAACCGATGGCGCGCAGGCTCATGGGTTCGGTGGAAATCATGGCGACCGAGCGCTGGGATTCGACGCGGGCCGGCAGCGGCATGCCGTTGCGCATACGGACCGCGCGGGCGCCGGTCCAGATGGCATCCGTTATTGTGAGGGGATTATAGCGGCGGGCGGGCGCCGGCTGGCGGCCTTCTACGGCGCGCTGTTCGGCAACCGACAAACGTTCGTTGATGGTGTTGCGGTAATCTTCCGTGCGGCACGAGGTAAGGACCGTAGCCAGTACCAGTAAGGCAAGGAGCGAAAAGCGTTTCATGCTAACAAATCCTGTCACAGAGAAAAACGTAGAGAACCGGCTCATGTATTAGTCGCCGTAGTGATTACCCGAGGCTTCAACAATCAAAATGGACTGACCCGCGGCGGGGTTATAGTGCAGGCGCGCGCGCGGCGTTGGCTGCGCGGCATCGAAGCCGCTGAGCAGCGTACGCACCGCTTCTTCGAACGTGCCGGTCACGCTGGCAGTGGCCATGACGGGATAATCATATTCCGCGGCCCAGTTGAGCTCGACGCCCACGCGGCCACACCAGTCCTGCAGAATTTGGCGCAAGGTCTGGCCGGGGCGCGCTTCCCATACCTGCGGGGTGAAGATGGCGGGGTTTTCAATTTGCAAGGGCTGCGGAATGGGCAGGCCCTGATCGGTGGTGGCGGCCTGCGGCACATCGGCCATCGGGGCCGGCGGCGGGGCGTATTGTTCAACCATGGGCTGCGGCTGCGGCACGATGGGCTGCGGCATGGCTTGCGGCGCCTGATAGGCGGGCGCGGGCGGCGGTGGCAATTGCTGCGGCATCGGCTGCATCGCGGCCTGCGGAGCTTGCTGGTTGCCTGCGATCACGGTGGGCGCGGCCATATTGGAGCCGACCATCACCAGACGGTTGTTCACATTATAATTGAGACCGGAACCGCCAAGCGCATCGCCCAGCACCTGGTTCCACGGACGGCCGCCGCGCCAGCTGACCAGCTGACCCGGATTAACGCCATCACCTAACGTATAGCCATAGCCCTGCGGCAGGATTTGCTGAAGCGCCACGGTGAGCGGCACCTGATCGGCGAAACCTTCCACGACGGGTTCGGCCGCCATGCTCGGCACGGTAGCCGGCGTGGGCGCGGAAGTCTGCGGCTGGTATTGCGGGGCCTGCTGCGGTTGCTGCGGCTGATACTGCGGGGCGGAACCCTGCGGCGCGTTGCCCTGAATGATCACGGGCGCCTGCTGAATAACCTGGTAACCCGCCGGCGCGTAGTAGCCCTGCTGCTGCGGCATCGGGGCCTGCGGATTGTTTTGCGACGTCATCGCGATGGGCTGAACCTGACGCACATTCATGTTCTGCATCGGATCGACATCGGCATGCGCAGTGGAAGCTGCGAGGGTTGCCAAGGTGACAACGAAGAGAGAGGAAATGGAGCGCGAATGCTTGCCGAAATTAATCTGTTTCATGTCTAACCCTGCCTCAACCAGAGCAAAAATCTTATCCACAATCCCGAAGGATCGGTCGCGCTACTCGTCTCGCGTGCGTCATCCTACGGGCTGGCGCAGATACCGCCAAACACTTAGCTATTTATGCGGGCAAAGTGAAACAATAATGTGCTTGATTTGCAACAAGAATATACGAAAACAAGCCAAACATTACCGCAAGGTTAATTTTTCTTCGGTGGTGCGGCAGCCGGGCGAACTGTTTTCGCCGCCTTGCGTTGACCGGAGTGATTCGCTGCGGCCTGCGCCCCTGTCCGCGTCGGTGAAGCGGCGCCGGGGCGCGTGGATGCGGCCGTCTTTATGCCCGCCTTATTCGTTACCGGCGGCGGCGCGGCATTCTGCATATCCTCGGGAAGTGGTTCAAAAGTATAATCTGTCAGGCGCGTACGGTCGCTTTGCTTAATGTTCGGGCGTTTGCGGGTCGTGATCCAGACACGAAGCGCACGGAGCGCCGCGACAAAGTTAAGCCCCCGCATCTCAAGTGCGTAAAAAATGAGCGTTGTGATGAAGGCGATGACCAGCGTGTACCAGCGCAGGTGCAAAAGGCAGAACACAAATGGCACCGCCGCGCGCGCATCCATGAAGAAGAAGCGCACCGGTTTCATGCTATTTCGCCAATGGGTATCCATGTGCTGCCTGAAAAACGTGCTGAAGACTGAAAGACTAAAAGCTAAAGCTTAATTTTCTAGTAATCTTTAGGCGTTCTCACAAATCATACGTCATGCCCGCGAAGGCGGGCATCCACGGCAGGCGACATAACGAAGGCTTTGTTTAATGGCCTATCGTGGATCCCCGCCTTCGCGGGGATGACGTGGAAGCGTTTGGTCTTACGCGTTATCGGTTTCTTCGCCAAAGCCTTTGCTGAGCATTAAATAGTGGCGGCGGTCGATCTGTTCCATGGCATAGGCTTCATTCGCCGATTTCTGCATGGTGCGGCCGTATTTCTCGAGAAGGTTCTGCGTCTCGTTCGTCCACTGCTCCAGCGGCGTCTCGAGCAGATGCTCGCGGATGTGGTCATCGAAAATCATGTATTCGCGAACCGCCACACGCCCGCCGCCCACGCGTGGTACCAGCGCTTGCGTGACAATGAGGCGCATGGTTTCCATCAACGCGAAGGCGCGCTCGGTACGTTCGCCGGGATCGAAAGTGCTGACCAACCGGCGCACGGTGGCGGCTACGCCAATCGTGTGCGTGGTAGCGTAAACCAGATGGCCGGTCTGGCCCGCTTCAATCGCGGCGCTCACGGTTTCGCGGTCGCGCGCTTCACCCACCAGAATAATATTAGGCTTGCGGCGCAGCGCGTTGCGCACGCCCGCCGCAAAGGTGGGCAGGTTGCGCGGGATTTCGCTTTGCGCGATCACGCTATGCGGGCCCACGATCTGGTCATAGACGAATTCAATCGGCGCTTCGTAGGTAAGCATTTTACCCGCGCCCTGCGGCCGCTCGATGAGCATGCGCGTGCCAGCCGCCAGCAGCGTGGTTTTACCGGAACCCGTGGGCCCCGTGACAAACACCAGGCCCTGGCGCGGCGCCCAGGCATCAATCAGTTCTTTTTCAATGCCCAGATCCGTCATGCGCGGCGGCACGTTGGGAAGGACGCGCATGGTAATCGAAACACCGTCGCGGCCCTTGCTCATGATCGCCGTGATGTTCACGCGGAAACGAAAACGCGTGTTGCGGTCGACCTTGATTTCGTAGCTGAGATCAAGGTCTTTACCGGCCGTGAGCGCAGCCATCGCGTCCATGCCGTACATTTTGGTGACGAACGCGGCGATGTCGGCGCTATCAATCGAGCGGCGGGTGATGGGATGAAGTTTGCCATCCACTTCAATATAGGTCTGGCGGTCGGATTGAATGGTGATGTCGCTGGCGCGCTGCATGACGCACCACAAAATCATGTCATCGACCATTTCAAGGCGAATGCGCGGCGGCTCGTCCGGCCACATATCCTGCGCGGCGTTTTCCACCGGCACGAGCGCGGCCGGATCTAGCGTGGGGTCGTTGTCCATCCGTTACTCTTTGGATTGAGCTGCGAGGGCGCCGTGATCATCATACCGCGGTCGCCGATCCGCATCTCGTTACCGCCGCCCGTCACGCCGCGGTTATCCATGGCGGCATAGGGCGGCGTGATCATGTTCTGCGCCAAGAGTTCGCGGTAGCGCACCATGCCCTGAAAATCCGTGCTTAAACGGTCCAGATCGGCCTGAAAAATATCATCGGCTTGCCGTACGCCTTCGTTCCAGCCCATGAGAAGCGTGTTCTGCCACTGGTGAAGCTCGGTTTCATTTTTTGGCTGCAGCATCTGCGGCGGCGGATCGACCTTGCCCCAGTCGCGTTCTAAATATGCGCGCCAGTCGCGCGGCGCCGTCACGATGCGCGCGGCGCGGTTGATGCGGTAGACGCGGTCAGCCACCGCAGCATTCTGCCCGCCATTGGCGACAATCGTCGCCTTTAAAGCTTCGGTCACCACGGGGGGCTCAATCATCATGCCGCTGGGGGCAGCGATGAGCAGATGGCCGAAATTGAAAATGCGCGACATATTGCCTTCTTGTTCAGCCAGACGGCGCTGAATCTGGAAGGTGCGCCACGCCAGACCGGAACGCGCGCCATACGACATGGCGGCTTCCTTCAAGGCATCATCGCGGATCTGCGCGCCGATTTTGCTTTTCGCGGCGTCCGCACTCGCCACCTGGTCTTCTTCGCTTTGCACATGCACGGTCGCCTGAATTTGCGAGAGACTTGGCGGCGGCGGCGATGGCGGGGGCGGCGCGGGTTCTTCGGCGCGTGCGATGGCGCCAGCGCACACCAACACGCCGAGCACCAATACATAACGCAGCGTTTTAATAAGGTTGAGTGCCATCGGTCGGGGCATAGCGCAAATCAATGGTGTTGGTGGCGGTGTTCAGCACGATATCGGCGCGGCGGCCGGCCTGAAAGCCGATGTCGCGCAGAATTTCGCCAATGGGTTTTTCATGCGCATCGACGGTGACAACGAGCGGCAGCGGCGGCTCCTTGCCGACGATGCGGAATTGCATGCCCCCGAGTTCAGCCAGCGTGCGGGAGACCTGATCGATCGGGCCCGTCCAGGTTAAACTGGTGGTGCGCATCATGCCGGGCGTGGCCAGCGTGGCGTCATCCGGCATGGGCGTGCGGAACTGTTCGATCTGCGCGAGCTTGTTCAGGGAATTCGTGGCACGGTCGGCAGCTTGTGCAATACGCAAAGCGGTGGGATCGGGATCGACCGCGGCGGCCTGCACGGGCAGCATGGCGCCCGGCGTAGGATCCGGCTCGGCGCAGGCGCCAAGCAGCAGAAGGCTGCACGCGCCCAAAGCGAGAGTGAATGTTTGGATGGAGAAGTGCCGCACCATTTCGTGTATGCCCTGCGATCGTTAACAGACTGATTCGCCCGATTCAAAATTATGGGCGGGATTGGGGGCAGAAAACAAGTAGCCCCGGCCCCGCTTCCCCGAATCACTTTGGCCTGTGGCGCGGCGGACTCTTCCTGCGCCCCGTTACGCACCCATGCCGGCTTAGGGCTTCATGTAATACCAGCAAAAACCCGCCAGGCAGAAGGTGGGCACAATCATGATCAGGCCGGTAAACCACATGCCCTGGATAAAAATATAAACCGTGAGCACCGCGAAGATGGCCGCGCCCATGCCATAAATGGCAGCCGCGCGTGAGAGCTGTTCAGGCGTGGCCTGCTGGATATTGGGGCGCGTGCCCGGCCGGCCGATGGGGCCGGCGGAATAAACGGAGACGCCGCGCGGTTGCTGCGGCTGCCGGGGGCCTTTGAAAAAATCGAGCATGTTGGGCATATCAGCCTCTCCTATTTTCCGATATCGGCGATCATGTCGGGAACGCTTTGCGGCTGGCCGAGCACGAGGCGCACCTTGCCGTTAAGCCCGCGGTAGAAAAAATACGGCGTTTTTTCCACGCCCCATTTCCGCACCAGCGCGGTGTTATCGGCAACCGCTTTTTCCTTCACGGGATCCAGCGTGCCGGTCTTTAAAATGGTGGCATCGCCCGCCACATGCTTGCGCCACGCATCCAAGGGATCAGCCTTGCCCAGCCAGTTCGCGGCATCCGACATCGACTGCGCACCTAAAGCGCCAATGGGAATCATGGTGATATGCAGTTTGCCGCTATCCACATAGGGTGCCAGCAGCTTCCAGGTTTCCTGGCAGTACTGGCAATAGACATCCATGATCATGAATAAATGCGGCGCTTCGGGTTTGCCGAAATTGATCTGCGTGGCTTTTTCCAGTGCCGCATAAAGCTGTTCGGAGGGCGGGTCTTTGCTGTTGAGTTCTGCGGGTGTGGGCTTGGCATCATCATCACGCGGGGCGGCCAGCTGAATGGTCGCGCCCTGCCCTGATTTTAAAATCTCGCTAATCTCAGGGTGATTGCCGGCAAGGAGAAGAATTTGCTGCTGGGAAATATTCGCGCCATCCGGCGAGATGAGCGCGCCGATCATCACCGCGCGGTTATCGGTGGACGTATAGATGACCTGCATCTGCTTATCCTTGACCGCCAGCCAGCCGTGCATGCCAAGGCTCTCGCCCATATAATAAAGCGTGGCACCGATGCGGCGGAGATTCTGGATGAAGGCGATGTTGCTGACATCCGGCGCTTTTAAATTACTCTGCGCGGGAATGATGGTATCAGCGGCCGGCGCTGTGGGCGCAACGGGATCAGCCGCTTTTTCCTGCGCGAAGGCGGGAACGCCGAGACCCATAACAAACGAAAAAATGAGACCGGCTTTCAAAAATGGGCCGATCATTTTTCAGCGACCTTCAGGCGGGCAGAGGCCGGCGAACGCGTCTGGCCGTCGCCGTAATCGATAAGACCTTGCCGCTCCATCGCGCGGATGACCTTGGCGGCATATTGCCCGCCAAGACCCGGCGTGGCGGAATGGTAGCGCGCGATGCCGTTATATAAATTGCCGCCCGCTTCTTCCAGCTTCTGGCGCAAGATCCATGCGGCCACATGCACGTTCACGCACGCATCATCGCGCACCCATGAACGTGCGGTGCGTTGATCGACTTTCCAGTAGCGCGATAAATCAGGCAGCCAATGCGTATTGACCTGCATGGGGCCTAAATCATAGGTGCCGTTAATATTGGGGCCGGCTTCCTGGCCGATGCGGCCGCCTTCCACATGGAGAATGCCCACCATCACCTGCGGCGGCACCTGATAGGTCTGCGATGCCATCACCAGGCACGCGGCGAAAATCTGTACGGGAGTCATGTTACGCCTCCACCATCATAACCGCTGTTCATCAAGCCGGGCGGATTCCGGAATATCCAAATACGTAATCAGTGTTGCCAGCATCGCCATGCGCTGATCGAAGGCCTGCCACACGAAGGTGAGCGGCGGCATCATGTCGTGCTGCTGGAAGTACGCATCGCGTTCTTCCTTATCCATGTACAGCAAGCGATCCGCTTCGGCGAAATGGCAGTCGGAATAGAGAAAGCCGGCGGCCTGTAAAACGCTCCAGCACAGCAGGCGCCAGTCGCGCGGCGTGCAGCCAGCGGGCGCGAGTGAACGCGTTACTTGATCGGCGGTTTTCAATAAACGGTCGGCGACCTGGCTCAGCATCACGTGCTCGGCGCGGCCAAAGGCATATTGGGCGATGGCATTGACCACCGGCACCAGCGCTTCCAGCATGCGGGCGCGGAAGGTGCCAAGCGTGTTGGGCAGGCTTTCGCCCGGCGCCACGCTCTGGCTCTGGAATTTGTCTTTGTGTTCGAATACGGCGGCGGCTAAACGCTGCGCTTCATCGGCGCCGGTGACGCGGCCCGTGGAACGGAAAGTTGCGGCAATATTATGGGTGGAGGCCGAGACGATGCCCCAGCGCACGGTATCATCCAGCGGCTCGCTGCCGCCGGCGATTGTATTCGCAGTTGCTTCCGACAATGCCAGCGCGCCCGAGACCAGCGAGGCCAGCGTGGCGGCTTCTTCTTCACCCGTGGGCGGCGTGGCCGATTTCGCGGCGCGGTTCACTTCACCGATGGCTTGCAGTAAAGGCGTGACGACGTTCTTGAGGACGGCAACGCGCGCATGCAATTCGGCGCGGGGGCCGGAGAGCGGTTTACCCGTCTCGGCACTATCGGGAATAATGTTTTTCAGGGCCGCGTCAGTCATTCAGAACCGTCAAAAACCAAGCTTAAAGAACAACTATAAAAGGCCGCATGTTGCGAAAACGATAATAGGCGCGAATTGCCTCAATTCCGCTCATGCCAGCGCCAGAAACACTGGTGTTGCCAACATACGAGGTAACAATTGCTTTATAAATAAAAGATTAACCGATTTGTTACGAGATTGGAACGGGAAGCGCAAGGGGGAGCAAGAGAGCACTGGGCCCCGCACCCGCCAATTCACTTATTCGTCTAATTTGAAGTCGCTAACTGCGCCAGCTCACTGGGCCTGCGCGGTCTGCGGCTCGGTGCTGCGGCGCGCCATAAGCGTATCGTGCGCCTGATCGAGCAGCGTGGGAAGAAGCGCCGTATACATCGCCGGCTTCTGCCCATAACTCACCGGCATCAGGCTTGCGATATCGACGCCGGATTTTTCCAGCGCATCGCTCAGCTGCATGTCTTCCGGCGCCTTCTTCACATCGTTCTCGGCATATTGCACAACGCCGTTGGCCTGGTGATAGAAATCCAGAAGATTTGTTGCGATCAGCTTGTCACCGTCTTCTGCCAACGCGCGCGCATCCTGCGCGATCTGTTCGGCTTCCGCCGGTGTCATATGCTGCAGGTAAGCGATGTAGGTGGGTGAGCCCAGCATCTGCGCGACCGCCTGCAGGGATTCCGAGAAGCCCGTATTCGTAGGCGCCGACGCCGTGGCATTCGAACGCGCGATGATCTGCTGCAGTGTGTTCATATTCGTCGCAGTAGCGCTGTTGGCTTCACCTTCTGATGCCAGGCTGCTGTTCATCTGGTTGCTGGCGTACCAGCCGGCCAACGCGTGCATTTGGTCAGCACAGTTCTGGCTGGGCATGTAACTGGCGGATTCACGGCATGGCTTGCCGCCGGCAGCAGTAAAAGCCTGTTCCAGCCATTTGTTCTTATCATCGCCGCCGTTTTCCGCCATCACATTGGGGCCCCACAAAGCATAGAGGCCTTCGCGGTTCTGGTGGCGCGAGATATCCATCGTCGCGGCACGGAAAGTCGACTGGACGGACTCGGCTGCATTCTCGTTGTCGACACGGATGAACAGGTCCTTATCGACGACGCCCGAATAAACGGCGGGCTGCAACTGCGCGCGCGGATTGGCGGCGTAACGCTTATCTTGCATCTCGCGCTGTTCCATCGCCATCATCTCGTTGATGTTGCGGGCGTTGTACATGGCCACGCGCGTCACGGCACCTTCGCCCGCGCTCTTGATTAGCACCGAGCATGCCATCGCTTTCATTGCTGGCTGGCCGGCCTTGAGGGGTGCGCCCTTCTCCAGATTGGCCACCGAAGACGGATCGAGACAGTTGGCGACATTCACCCCCGGATTGACGCCCGCGCAGCCACTGAACGCCTGGAAATTGGCGAGCGCCTGCGCGTAATTCTGCGGCAGCACATGCGCATCGCACGCGTATTTCAGTATCGCGGTGAGTTCGGCCATATGACCGCCGGCACCATGTTTTTTGGTATCGGGCGGGTAATTCGAGAGTGCGGCGTAAAGCGCCATGCGGTTATAGCCGGTCGTCTGGCCGACGCCTTCCGTCATGGAATTGCTCATGGCAACATAGGGGCCATAGAATGGTGCGGTTTTTGTATAGGCCTCCTTGCCCCAATCCTTATTCTGGGTTGACCAGCCTTCCATAGCCATGTAACCCGCCGCGCCGATGCGCACGACATTTTCGTGCTGCGCGATGGCCGGGCCTTGGCTCAGCAAACTCGCCACACCTTTTGCCGTGGCGTCAGTATTGTTTGATGTGTGCACCTGGGCCGTTAAATCCGGCCAATAAGGACCGCCGCCTCCGCCCGTAGTGGGAGGGATCGTATCCGCGGATGCGTTGTGCACCGTGAATGCCAGCATGAAAAGGACGACAAGGATTTTTTTCATGGTGTTTCCTTACTGGCAGCTACCATCGTTACAAATTGTCTTCAACGCCGGCTGGTTATAGGTTGGCACGCTGAGCGCTGAGGGATTTTTCGCAGCGTAATTGCCTTCGTCGCACGAGACGCGGCGCTTGTCGGTGGGGCACACACTACCCCCGCCGCCTGCGATCGCGGTCGCAAGGAGTGGGCCGCTATTGGTTGCACCGATATTGTTGGCCAGCGGCGTACCGCTGTCATTCGTCGCGGCATTGCTAACCTTATTATTATTGTTATTATTGGTAGGTATCAGGCCATCTTTGCCAAAGCCGCCGAACTGGCTCATCATGCTGGTGAAATTGCTCAGCAATGAGTCGGTGTAATTTTTTGCGATGGGAAAATTATTCGCTTCATAGGTCGAATTATTGACCATGTTTTTGAGCGACGGGCTGGTATCCGGAATGGCGTTATTCGGGTCGCTGGGCGGATTATTGACCTTCACCAGCGCACCGTGGAAATCGCGCGCCGTGATGTTACGGGCATCTGCATAGGTCATGGCAATGCTGGGATCAACACCGGCAACATTGGCCTGCGCGGGCAGCGCCAGCGCGCTGAAACAAAGAACTGCGAAAAAAACGGCGCAGCGCGCCAGCGAGGGATGGGCCATGCGTGGGTCGAAGCTCCCGTTCCAGATTCATAAAATTGAATCGAATTTGCGCTTCAACCCTTAATGAAGGATTAATTTACTTTCGCGGAACGACCTGCCGTGAGGCCGGTGTGGCCGCATGGAATCAGGGTTTCCGGTAGTTCCGGCTTACTGGCTGATGGAATAGCTGCTGGGCAGCGGCAGCAGCACGTCTTGCCGTGCGGGCGGCGCGGCCGGCGCCGGGGCGCTGACGCTGCGCGGGGTTTCCATGGCCGGGGCGATACGTTCCAGCGCGCGGGTCAGGCGCTTCATGGCATCCACCATGTCCGGGTGCGCGGCATCCGCTATGGCTGGCGCGCGGCCGGTCTGCGAAGCCGTGTAGTCGGCATTCTTTTCCGTGATGGCCAGCGCGGCGGCGTTGTCGATATCGTCGCGGTGCTTTTCGCGCTCGTGAATATTGCTGAGCAGCGTGTTGTTGGCGATGTCGGCCAGCCCTTTGCCGCCGGGGTGATAATCCTTCAGCGTTTCGCGGTCTTCGATGTTCTTGGCCAGATCCATCTGCCACTGGCTGAGGCAGTAGTTGCTGTCGGGCAGGAAATTGCTGGGGGTCGCCACCAGCGCCAGATACTGGCGCGCCTGCGCATCGCCCTTCGTGCAATCAGGCAGGAAGGCTTTGCTATAACAGGCATGGTAATCGAGCGCATTTAATAGCGCCTGGTTGCTCGACTGGCGGCGCGCCACGCTGTCGGTCATCTGGGTCACGCGCAGCATGCCGTTTTGCGTATTCGCATCGTTGTTAAAGGGATAGGCCGGCTGATCGGTGCGCAGGTAACGGTGAATAAGCAGCATGGCGAGCGTGGCTTCGCGCAGCACCGGATCGGACGGGGTGTAGCTATCGGTTGTAGCAATGCGTTGCAATTCCACCGCTACCTTGTCGGGATCCAGCGGGATGCACGGATCGCCCGTGATCGCGCGGGCCAAAAGAATATCCCGGTCTTTCAGATTGGCATCGACCGGCACATTGCACATTTTATCGCCGTGGCGATCCGGGCCTACCGCGGCCATGTTGCACGCTGCTTTCAAAATACGCGCCTGGTAATTGCTGTTGCCGCTATCGCGGTTGGTGAACAGGGTGCCCAGCGCGGCATCCAGCTTGAAGATGGCGACATGGCTTGCCACATCGCGCGCGCTGTCGCTTTGGCTAAGCGTGGCGACCGCGCAGGCGTGGCCGGTGGGATCGGGGTAATCCGCTTTCGCATCCACCTTGCTTTGCTGCTTGGTGACATCGGAATAGACGCGGCCCAGGTAATCGGCGTTTTCGCGCGCGCTGTTCAGCTGATCCAGCTGGCCCTGATGGTTATCGGCATGGAAATTATTCAGGTCGGTATCGATCTGCTGGAGCAGCTGCACAAGCTGGTTGCAGCAGGTGGTGAAAATATCGGCGGCATGGGCGGGCGCGGGCGCCAGCGCCAGGCCGAACAACCCGATGACAAGAAAACGCGGAACAGGATGAGATGTTTTTTTCATGGGCTTATCTCGCATTCGGATGCAGCTTCATCCAGTTATCAATTGCCTTGGCAAGATAGCAGTCGTTGTAATTGGGGTTAGCATAGACCTGCTGCAGGTAGTTGGGGTCAAGGCGCTGAATGAGCTGCAGCGCGGATTCCGTCGAATTCACCGTTTGCGCGGTCTGGGTGGAGCAGGCGTTGGTGGCATTCGCGGCCGAATTGAACGACGACATCACCGACGAAATGGCCTGCTGGCAGATCTGGCTTGCCTGATTGGTCAGGAAGCTCTGGATCCAGCCCATCAGGCTAACGTTCAGCGACGCATTCAGCCGCTGGTTGAACAGGTTGGTATAGAACGACCCGCCGCAGAATGAATTATCGATGCTGTTGGGTTCCTGCCAGTTATCGTCGATTTCTTCGGTGCGGTCGCCATACTGGGCGTGCGACTGGTTGATCAGATCGGCCTTGATAGTGCTATCGCAGTAATGCCGGCCACCATCGGCAAAAGCGGGCGTGGCAACAAACGCAAGAAGCAGCGCGATTGCGGCAGGAGCGGTGCGAAAACCCATGTGCGGCAAATGAAGCATCCTTTTCCCGAAAGCCTGATGACGCATTATTTTAACTATATCACAGTTTCGCGATAGTAAAAAATGAAAGGCTTAATTTTTATTCCCGGCCCCTGCTCTTCGCCGCCCTATTCTTCGCCTTCCCCGGTTTTGCCGGTAAACAGGGCGTTCGAGATATCCTTGGCGCCTTTCTGCAGAATGGCGGCGATATCGGCGGAAAGTTCGGGCAGCTTGGCTTCGTCGGTCTTGGCGGCGATATCCTGCGGCTTGATGGCAGCGATATCTTCCAGGCCCACACCCATTTTACGCAGCTTGCTGGCGGCGCGCGGCTTGTAATCGAACTCGTTGCCGCCGGCCGGCATGTTCATCTCTTCATCCTGCGCTTCCATGGCGGTCTGCTGCGGCAGATCGTCGCGCTCGTCGGGCAGGGCAAAGCGGTCCACTTTACCAGCCGGCTGCTGCGCGGCCTGCGGCGCATTTGTTTTGGCGCGCGGCGCTTCGGCTGTAGGCGGGGGCGTTTGCGTGCGGGTGCGGGCTTCTTCGGCGCCCTTCTCCGCTTTGGCTTTTTCCGCCAGCGTGCGGATGCTGGCCAATGCGGCAATCGATGCCGTCGCGGCATCGTGGGTCTTGCTTTGCCTGGCGTAATTATCGCTGAGCACCTTCACTTCTTCGGCGGGTGGCATCGGGGTGGTGGCTTTGGCGGCCGTCCAATCCTCCTTCTCCATCTTGCCGGCAAGGTCGCCCGTTAAACGGTCGCGCGCGAGCGTGGTGTTGTTATTGGGTGGCACCGGCAGCATGCGCTGGACGCGCAGCGTACGCACGCGTTTGGGTTCCGCGTGGAAAATTTGCGCCGCGACCAGATATTGCTGGAAGAGCATATGCACTTGCCCTTCCTTTTGCTTGCGTAAATGGTCGTAGCCGGCGCGCGCAGCGTCTTCAATACCGCCGGTGTTGCGGTTATCGATGTAGGGGTTACTCACGAAGAACGACGAGACTAGGTTGTTCGGCGTGGTAAAGCCCGTAGTCTTGGCGACCCATTCCGTACCCACATGTTCGTGGAAGAATTTCTTGGTATCGATGGGGTCTTCCAGTTTACCGAAAATTTTCGTGTTGCAGTTCGCGAGAATGGATTGCGCTTCCTGCTTCACGCGTTTTTCCATCGAGGGCAAATCCTGCGCCGCGAAAATCAGGCTGAAACCCAGCGAGCGCGCCTGGGCGGCCATCACCGCCATGCCTTGCGCGGTATAGTAACCCACTTCGTCGAACACGGTCATATAAGGCGACGGGCTACGCGTGGATTTGCTTTCGATGGCGTCTTCCCAGGTGCCTTCCACCGTGGCGCCCAGCGTGGCGCCCATCATGCCTTTTAACGAGGCCACAACGATTTTACCCAAGTTTGCCGCTTCATCCGGCGATTTTTCGAGGGCGGGGACCAGCGTAATCAGAATGCGGCGATTGAGCACCACGTCGATGACGTCGATATCCGCGAGCTGGGCCTTGAAGATGTAGCCGTATTCGTTCGAGAGCGATTGCAGCGCGCGGGTGAACTGCATCGAGAGATAGCCGTGTTGCTGGCGCGCGATTTGTAAATCATACATCGGCGCATCGGGGCTGGGCGGCTTTTCGTTGCCCTCATTATCAAACGCTTCATCGACGTAGCCGGGAAGCGTGGAGAGATAACCCTGCAGGCCGCGGATGATGCGTTCCGGCAGATCGGGATCGCGGGAAAGGCGCACAATGGGCTTGAGTTCAATATGATCGCGCACGCTCTCGATATCCATGAGCATGCCCTTTTTATCGCGCTTGAAGGTGAGCGCCGGCATGAGCGAGAACATGAGCGCCACCGCACGTTCTTTCCACATCGCGTTATCGCCGCCGGCATCCGGCATCAGGCTGACCAGCATGTTGGAAAGGAACGAGGACGAACCGGTGGCAAACGGGTTCATGGTATTCGAGACCGAGGCGTCGTCCGAGTTGCCGGTCATGTAATTGAGCACCAGCAAATCGTCGTCGCGGCCAAAGCGGCGGGCAAGCGAATACAAATTCGCCCACAGATCGGTATCGGCTTTACCATCCACATACACGAAGCCCGAACCCCAGATGAGGGAATTCGAGACGATGGATTTCAAGCCTTC
>JBEHYA010000024.1:0-23136 GCA_048498415.1 Pseudomonadota bacterium | reverse complement strand
CTTCTTGAGCTTCAGCTTTTCCGGTTTGCGCGGGTTTTTCTTGGTCGTGTAGAAATAGCCCGAGCCTTCGGAGCTCACCATGTGAATTGCGTTCTTTACTTTAGCCATCGGCGTAATCCTTATATTTGGTGCCGGAAAGTAGCGGGTTGAGCGGCCCCCCGTCAATGCCAAACTTTCCCATAAATACCAATAAAACCGGCCATTTCTTTACTTGCTAGAAGCCCAAAACCCTAAAAAGCTAGGTTGGGGCGCTATTTTGAAGGTTATGGAATGGAAGACCGCGACGAACTCCCCGATCCCAGCCGCCGCCGCTTTTTAGCCGCAAGCGCAGCGGGCGCCGCCATTGTCGCAATGCCGGTTGAAGCGCCGCTTGGTGCCCTCGGAGCCGCCGCGATGGAAGTTGCCGCGCCGGCCATGGCTGCAACATCCACGTTATCGCCGCTAACGCCGGTGATCACCGCGTTTGTGAATAGCCTTCTCCATCATTCGCTGGGCCAGCAACAAAGCACCGGTTATGGCTATCTGCAGGAACTTGACATTATTGAAGGTTATATTCGTGGTGAGCCGGAGAGCTATCACCACGATCAACCTTATTATTTTGCGGAACGCTCAACTTTTTATTTTGAACGCACCAGCGAAGGCAGCAGCAAACCCCCGCTACTCGATTATCCCATCTTCAACGTCTTGCGCCTGCAGGATATACAGCCCGGCATGGCCGGTTTCGGCGAAGCCGGCCTGTTTTACGAGCGTTATTTTCAGCCCATCCGCGAACTCATGGAAGCGCTCGGCGCGAAGGAAGAAGACAATGTGCGGGAATTCCTTATTCCGCACGTTCATGCCGGGGTGAAGCGGATTGTTCCTGCCGTTATAAAGGAACTTGTCGATAACATTTATTATTTTAAAGACGTCGATAACTGCCTGGATCAAATACCCGCTGCGTTGTTTGACCCGAAGGCATCCCATAAGCTTCGCGCCGCCGCATGGGTCGAGAAAGCCCAAGACTATCAGCGCGAATGGGTCGAGCATGTCGATGAATACGAAAAATACATCGCGCGTTTCCCCGATCATCCCGGCGTGCTTGCCAAGCATGTGAAAGGTTTTGTTGACCCGCGCGAACTCAAGCGCCAGCAAGCGGAAACCCGGCGCCGCCAGGCGGAAGAAGACCGGAAATGGCGCAGAAGTTATAGGGAAAACCAGCAGCGCTGGGATGCGGCCGCGGCGCGCCAGCGCGACCTGCAGCAGCGCTATCCCGAACTCATCCAGCTTTCCGGTTTATATCTAAACGGCGATCTATCGCTGCCCACCTGCATCGTCGCGCGTTTGCCGGAAGGCGATAAAATTCACCTGAAGCCATTGCGCGTCTACATCGCCCAGCTTCTTCCCGATACAAAATTCAATTTTGTGAACGGCGCGGCGGAAACCTATATCACCAGCACCAACCCCGCCGCCATGCAGGCACTTGCTGCACATATCAAAACCCCGGCGCAGCCTGTTGCCATTTCATTTGCCACACGGCCATTGTTGCAAGCGGCTAATACACCGGTAGCCATACCAAACGCCGATTAAAACGCCAGCTGATCCAGCTGCTGCATATAGCGGTGCGGCCGCTGGATGGCTTTAAGCAGCGCGCCCGTTTGTGGCAGATAGGTTTCGGCAAAATACTGCGCGAACACCATTTTGGCGTTCAGGTAATCCAGCTGGAACCCGCCGCCGCCCTGCGCGGTTAGTTTTTCTGCCGCCATATACTGTTTGGCCATTTCATGGCCGCCCGCCACCAGCGCGGCGATGCGCAAAAACCACGTGGCGGCAAAAGCGGCTTCATTCAGATGGGTCTTGGCGGTGGTGAGCAGATGGTCGGCTGCCTTGCGGAAATCATCCAGCGAGCTGCCCAGTTCTTCGCTAATGCTCGCCGCGCCGTCGCCTTTTGCCGTCTTGATCTTGGCCAGGCTTTGCGCCACTTCATCCATATACGCGTTCAGCGCTTCGCCGTTATTGCCCACCATTTTGCGGAACAATAAATCAAGCGCCTGAATTTCATTGGTGCCTTCATAAATCGCCAGCACGCGCGCATCCTGCATATATTGCGCCACGCCCGTCTCCAGCACATAGCCCACGCCGCCATGCACCTGCACGCCTTCCGAGGTGATTTCATTGGCAAGATCCGTCAGCCATGCTTTCACAATGGGCGTGAGTAAATCCACGCGGGCTTTGGCATTCGCATCGTCGTTATGTTTGGCTTCATCGGCTGCAATCGCCGCCGCATAGGCCACCGCGCGCGCGGCCTGCGTCTGGGCATTCATGCCAGCCAGCGCCCGGCGCACACCGGGGTGATGGATGATGGCAACAGACGGGCCTTTAGGGTTTTGCAGCGCCTTGCCCTGAATGCGGATGCGTGAATAATCTGCCGCATCCTGCGTTGCCCGCACGCACTGGCTAAGGCCCTGAATGCCAACGCCCAGCCGCGCGTTGTTCATCATCACGAACATCGCCTTGATGCCTTCATTCTCGCCGCCGATCAGCTCGGCCCACGCGCCGCCCTTATCGCCGAACTGCATTTCGCAGGCGGGGCTGGCATGCTGGCCCATTTTGTGTTCGATCTTGCTGGCAAACAGGTCGTTCGGCTTGCCATCTGCCAGCAGTTTCGGCGCTAAAAACAGCGACAGACCCTTGGTGCCCGCCGGCGCACCCGGCAGGCGCGCGAGCACAAGGTGAATGATGTTCTCGCTTAAATCATGTTCGCCATAACTAATAAAGCGCTTGCTGCCTTTGATGCGATAGATATCGCCGTCTTTCCACGCCTTGCACGCAACCGCGCCCACATCGGAGCCCGCTTCGCTTTCCGTCAAATTCATCGTGCCGGTCCATTCGCCGGTCATCATTTTGGGCAGATATTTTGCTTTTTGTTCCGGCGTGCCCCAGGCTTCCAGAAGTTCAATCGCGCCCTGGTTGAGGAGCGTACACAGCGCCAGCGACAGATTGCCGCTTTGCAATAATTCCTGCACCGCCATGGCAATCGTATAGGGCATGTTCAGCCCGCCATGTTCGGCGGGGAAGGGCGTGCCGTTCAGGCCAAGTTCCACATACTGCTGATACGCTTCGCGAAAGCCTTCCGGCGTGGTGACTTTGCCATTCGCAAGCCGCAGGCCTTGCGTATCGCCCACCTTATTGATGGGGGCAAAGACTTCCGCCGCCAGCTTGCCGGCCGTCTCCAGCACGCTCATGGCGTAGGATTCATCGACGGTCTCCACCCCCTTCAGGCCGGCCATGCGGCCATAGCCGATATGCTGGGACAGCACGAAACGGATATCTTCAAGCTGCGGGGTATAAGTCATTGAAAAACCTGTGTTTGGCTCACGCCCAAGTTTGGCACGGCGCTTGCGATGATACCAGTAGGGAGTGATCACGCCATGTCGGCGAATTTATTGCTAGAACTTAGTAACACACCAAAAACGAACCAGCAAATCCGCAGTACAGGGATGGATGGAATCGTCGAGGCCATTCGCAACGCCGCCGCGAAGACGGGGGTCGATTTTGCCTACCTGCTCAATAAGGCCAGCCAGGAAAGCAGCATGAATCCCAAGGCCAAGGCCAGCTCCAGCAGCGCCACCGGCCTCTACCAGTTCGTCAATCAAACCTGGCTGCAAATGGTCAAGCAGCACGGCGCCGATTACGGCCTGCAGAACGAAGCCAGCGCCATTCATATGAAAGACGGCAAGGCAACCGTGGCGGATGCCGCAACCCGCGAAAAAATTCTCAATATGCGCAACGACCCCGTGCTGGCCTCTGCCATGGCCGCCGAATTCACACGCGATAATAAAGACGCGCTGGCTGCCAATGTGGGCGGCAATATCGGTTCCACCGAACTCTACATGGCGCATTTTTTAGGCGCGGGCGGCGCTTCGCAATTCCTGAACACACTGCACAGCGCGCCGGGTACAATCGCGGCGGATTTATTGCCCGATGCCGCCGCCGCCAACCCATCCGTGTTTTACGGCAAGAACGGTCAGGCGCTCACGGTTTCAGACATCTACGGTAAATTCGCTTCAAAATTCTCGAACAAAGGCACCGCGCATTTGATGGCGCTTGCCAATCAGGGCGGCGGGGCCGCCGTTGCCGCCGCGCCCTATACGCGCGATCTGGCCGATTATTCATCCGATTTCTATCAGGCGCCGTCCGATAACAGCGTTTCCACCAGCACATTCATGCAGAACAACAATTCCACGTCGGATACGCTCTTTAACGTCATGCTCATGGCGCAAAGCCAGATGAGCGACAGCATCCGCAGCTTTGCCGGCATCGTGAAGCCCAGCAATAACGATGCGAACGATTATATGAAAACCGGCAAGACGGCTTACGCCAGCTAAACCCATCAGTATGCCCCGGCGAAAGCCGGGGCCCATCTATCCAGATTTTGATTGCTGAACCATGGGCCCCGTTTTTCAACGGGGCATACTAAATAGATCAAACCATCACGCCGGGATTCATAATCCCCAGCGGGTCAAACGCGTTCTTGATCCGCTTTAGCGCATCCAGTTCAACCTTCTGCGCCGTGCGGTGAAATTCTTCGCGTTTAAAGCGCCCGATGCCGTGCTCCGCGCTAATGCTGCCACCCAGTTCCAGCACCAGATCATGCAGCGCATATTCAATCGCCTGCCGCTGCGCGGTGAACGCATCCTTATCCATGCCTTCTGGCTGGCTTAAGTTAAAATGAATATTCCCATCGCCCACATGCCCGAATAAATACGGCCGAATACCGGGAATAAACGAGGTCACGATTTTGCTGCCCCGTTCAATCAGCGCCGGAATGGCCGACACCGGCACCGATAAATCGTTCTTCAGCGAAGCGCCCAGATGCTTCTGCGCTTCCACAATGCCTTCGCGCAAGTCCCAGAATGCGCGCGCATCGCCCGCATTCTTGGCCGGCACCGCATTAAGCAATTCATTTTTGTCTAGAAGTTTGCCAAGGCATTCTTCCAGCGATGCTGCGCTGTCATGCGCTTCTACCAGCGCGAGCCACTCATAATTTTCCTGAAACGGCTTGCGCTTGCCTAAATGCGTAACCGCGGCTTCAACCGCAATCTTTGGAATAAGTTCAAACGCCGCCATGCGATCATGGGTGAGAGCGCGGAGTTTCGCCAAGGCTTCCAGCGCCTGCTGCGGGCCGCTTAGCGCCACCATCGCGGTTTCGATTTTTTCCGGCTGCGGGCGCAGCTTCAGGCTGGCTGCCGTGATAATGCCAAGCGTGCCTTCGCTGCCGATCAAAAGCTGCTTCAAATCATAGCCGCTATTGTCTTTATGCAGTGTTTTCAGGCCATTCCAGATGCGCCCATCCGGCAGCACGGCTTCCAGCCCCAGCACCTGTTCCCGCATATTGCCATAACGCAGCGTGAACGAACCGCCCGCATTCGTTGCAATCAACCCGCCGATGGTGGCCGAGCCTTCGGAAGCCAGCGTCATCGCCAGCGCTACGTTTTTTTCTGAAGCCGCCTGCTTGGCGTTCTGCAAAATACAACCCGCTTCCACCACCATGCTGTAATCATGCGCATCAATCACGCGCACCTTATTCATGCGCTTTAAACTAAGGCACACCGCTTTCGTGCTTTCCGGCACCGAGGCACCCACCAGCCCGGTATTCCCGCCCTGCGGTACGATTACAATTTTTGCATCCGCACAGATATGCACGATTTTTGCCACTTCTTCCGTGGTGCGCGGCAACAGCACGCAGGCGGCTTTGCCCATCATCCGCCCACGCCATTCCTGCATATAGGGCGCCTTGTCGGCCTCGCTGATCAGCACGCCGTCGGGCCCTAAGGCTTCAATGAAATAGGGGATTTTCATGCTTCTGGCCGTGGCGCCGCCGCGCGGGTTAAACGGTCGTTGATGGCGAGGCCCAAACCTTCTTCCGGAATGGGCATCACAGCAATCGCGCGCGCCCCCGATTTATCCAGCTCATGCAGCATGGAAAATAAATTGGCCGCCGCTTCATGCAGATCGCCGTTCGGGCTTAAATTCATGCGCGCCACGCCGCCCTTCATGCCCATATCGGGGCCAAACGCCAGCAGCGCTTCATCCGCCTCAACATGCGTCGCATTCAAACGCACCGCTGCGTTCGGCGCATAATGACTCTCCAGCTGCCCCGGTGAATTCGGCCGTGCGGCTTTTGAAGCCGTAAGCGCCAGCTTGCCCGTGATCCGTTCAATCGGTTCCCGCGGCACGCCGCCGGGGCGAAGCAGGGTGGGGGTCGGCGTCGTGAGATCAATAATGGTTGATTCAAGCCCCACCGTGCAGCGGCCCGCGCCCAGCACGACGTCAATTTTATCGCCCAGTTCATCTAATACATGCTGCGGTGTGGTGGCGCTGATATGCCCGCTTTTATTGGCGCTTGGCGCTGCCACCGGCAGCCCGCTTTTGCGCAAAAGCGCCTGCGCCACCGGGTGCGACGGCACACGCAGCGCCAGCGCCGGCAGCCCCGCACTCGCAAGCAGCGAAATACCGGAATCTTCTTTGCGTGGCAGCACCAGTGTTAGTGGCCCCGGCCAGAAATGCAGCGCCAGTTCGCGCGCCATATCGTTGAAGTCGGCGTATTTTTCCAGCTGTTCCAGCGATGCCCCGTGAATGATCAGCGGGTTAAACGAAGGTCGGCCTTTGGACGCAAAAATTTTCGCAACCGCCTTGTCGCTCCGCGCATCCGCGCCCAGCCCATAAACGGTTTCGGTGGGGAAGGCGACCAGTTGCCCAGCCTCCAGCGCCGCTGCCGCATCTTTAATCGCAGCCGCTTCCGGCTTGGAGGGCGAGACGCTGATCAGCCGTGCGGTCATTTCGCCCCGTCTTTAATGGCTTTTAGCACGTCATCCACATGGCCCGGCACTTTCACCTTGCGCCACGCCTGTTGCACCTTGCCTTTTTCATCGATCAAAAACGTGCTGCGATCCATGCCCATGTATTTACGGCCATACAGGCTTTTTTCCACCCACACGCCGAACTTCTTGGCAATTTTTGCGTCTTCATCAAAGCCTAAATCAAAATTCAGTTTGTACTTCTTGGCAAACTTGTCGTGGCTTTTTAAATCGTCTTTGGAAATACCAATCACCTGCACGCCCGCGCGTTTGAACGCGGGCAGCTTCGCCTGAAAATCGCAGGCTTCGGCCGTGCAGCCGCTGGTATCATCCTTCGGGTAAAAATACAGAACCGTCTTTTTGCCTTTCAGGCTCGCGGCGCTCAGGTCGCCTTTTGTTCCGGGCATGGAAAACGCCGGCAGTTTATCGCCCGCTTGCAAACCCGCCACTTGTTTTGCGGCTGTTTTTGATATGTTTTTGGCTTTGGTTTTGCTAGTTTGTCTGGTCTTCGTGGGCGAGGGCATCGGGTTCTCCTAAAGCTTTTGCCCAACATGTTAATTTAAGCCTTTCAAGTCAAGCGTCTCACGTTTTTATTTATGGGCCTGTCCTTTATCCGAAGTTCCCTGTTCTGGGTGCTCCACGCGGCGGGCACGCTTCTGGCTATTCTGGTGCTGGGCTTTATCCTTGTGGTGGCGCGTTTTGCCTATGGCCCGTTCACGCTGACGACGCCATGGGTCGGCAATTTCTTTTCCGGCCCCTATAACGATGTCAAACCCCACATCACCCAAAGTACGCTGAACTGGGATAAGGACAAGCGCGAGCTCACCCTTGACTTAAGCAACATCACGCTCACCGACCCGCTCGATCAAAAAATCGGCGATATCTCGCAAGTCGTGATGGTTTTCAAACCTTTGGATTTTTTCAACAATGACGCCGCGCCGCTGTTCATGGCCATCCGGCGCCCGCATTTCTTCGCGCGGTTTGATGCCGATGGCATTTTTCATCTTGGCGTCCTCGATAACGGCACCGGCTCCACATCGTCGGATAAAGACAAAAAAACCGTCAGCCTTGATGAAGCCAAGGCTAATATCAGCCGCGCCATCCGTACCCCGCACCGCAACCCGTTCGGCCTTGGCCTGTTCGCGCACCTCGCCATTGAAGATGCCAACCTCACGCTTATCGATGAAAGCGAGATGGTGACGTGGAATATCAACGTGCCAAGCCTTTCGTTGAAACGTAATGGCGATGATTATGCCGGCAAAAGCAGCCTTAAAATCACGCGCCCCGATTATGAAACCGAAATGGGTCTGGCGCTGTTTTATACCAGTAAAACCAACCGCTTTTCCGCCGCCTGGGCGTTCGACAAGCTGAACCCCGACTTTTTATTGGGCCACATCCACAAGCTGCGTTTCGCCAAAGCGCTCTCCGCGCCGCTCACCGGCTCGCTCTCCGCTGATTTCGACGACCAGCTTTATGTGTATGACGGCGCGCTAAATGTGGCGGTGGATGATGGCCATATCAACATCCCCAGCTTTTATAAAGACCCGCTGGTGCTCAAGGGCGGCCGCCTGGCTGCCCGCTACAAGGGCGACGACATGCAGGTGGTCTTCGATACCATCAAGCTGGAAACCCCCGATACCACCATCACCGGCAACGGCGCTCTGAAAACCGATGTAACGCCGTGGCAGGTCGAAGCCAGCCTTGAACTCCACGACCTGCCCGTCGCCAAGCTGCCATACTACTGGCCCGAAAGCGCCGGCGTGAACGCGCGCATGTGGATTTTGGAAAACATCCATAACGGCAAGATTGATCTCGCCACCACCAACGTGGCCGCCACTTTCCCCGCCACGCCGGATGCCGATGCCAGCTTCCAGCGTGTGGATGGCAAAATCAATGTCAGCGGCGCGGACCTGCGCTACTGGCAACCCCTGCCAGTATTGAACAAAGTCAGTGCCACCTCGACCTACGATATCCACCACTTCGATATCGATGTGCAGCAGGGCGAGATCGGCGTGGTCAAGCTGAAACCCTCGCACCTCACCATCAGCGGTCTTGATGGCACCGATCAGGTGATGGAACTCGCCGCCAACATCACCGGCCCCGCCAAAAACATCCTCACGATTTTAGACCGCGACCCGTTGCATTATGCGCAGAAAATCAACATCCCGCCCGACAGCGTGAGCGGCACCGCCGACGGCACGCTGAAAATGAAATTCTCGCTGCTCAAGGAACTGCCCTTCGATGCCATCCAGCTCACTTCGCAAACCCACATCAGCAACGGCAACATTACCCGCGTCGCCGATTTATTTGGTGTGAGCAATGCCGAAGTGGATCTGATGGTGGATAAAGAAACCGCCAATATCAGCGGCAAAGGCAATATCAACGGCATTCCCTCCAACCTTACCTGGAACGAGATTTTCGCCGCACCCAAGGATAAACCCGCCAGCCATGCCGTTATTAATGCCCGTGCGCAGGGCGACGATATCAAAAAATTCGGCATCGTCTTCCCGGTGCAAACCACCAAGCCGTTCCCGGTCACGATCACCTACGACCGCTGGCCGGCGCGCTCAACTCTCAACATCAAAGGTGATGCCAGGGATACGCAGCTAAGCATTCCCGACATGGCCTTCACTAAACCTGTGGGCGCCGCCATGAATATCGAGACCACGCTGGAATGGGGCGATGGCAAACCCATGCGCCTGCCTGTTCTCAACGTTACCGGCGCCAACATCAATGTGAAGGGGGAGGGCACGTTTGATGATAAGCAGGCCCTCGACCGCGTGAGTTTTGATCCCCTCAATGTCGGCGAAACCCGCGCCAAACTCACTTACGCCCGTGAAGGCGATGGCCATAGCCTTACCTTAAAAGGCACCACGCTTGATCTGCGCGGTTTTTTAGGCGCAACCGATGCGCCCAAAGAAGCCGCCAAACAAACCGCGCCGGATGTGCCGGTGGCGCCACCCGCCGACGAAGCCAAATCCCTCCCGCTCCGCGTCGATGTCGCCTTTGATAAAGTGATCACCGCCGATAACAAAGCCGTGAATGACGTAATGGTAAAAGGTTATCGCGACGCGCAGGGCTGGGCGGAAGTCGATGCCGCGCTCATGGCCGGCCCGACGCCCGCCAAAGCCCACCTTGGCCCCGGCGAAGAAGGCCTCACCACCATGCTGGTCGAAACGCCGGATTTAGGCCAGGTGCTGCAGGCCTTCGATATCACCGACAGCATCAAGGGCGGCAAGCTGGAGATTAACGGCAAAGCCGATCCCGCCCAGAAAACCCGCACGCTGTTCGGCCATATCAACATCAATAACTTTGAAGTCCGCAACATGCCGGTGCTCGCCAAACTGCTCGGCGCCATTTCGCCGGATGGCCTGGAAGCGCTGCTCTCCGGCCGCCCGCTCGGCTTCTCCAATCTCACGGGCGAATATATGTGGAAGAAAGATACGCTTGTGATTAACAAGGCCCACACTTCCACGGGTTCCTTGGGCATGACGGCGGAAGGCAAACTGGCGCTCGATACCAACCGGCTGGATTTACAGGGCCAGGTGATCCCGGTCTATTTCCTCAGCCGCATTATCTCGTCCATTCCCGTGATCGGCGATCTGCTCACGGGCGGCGAAAACGGCGGCCTGTTTGCCGCCACCTATACGGTGCGCGGGCCCCTCGATAAGCCCAATGTTTCCGTCAACCCGGTCTCTATTCTGGCGCCGGGCGTCCTGCGCGACATTCTTTTCACCGACCCCAACATCACGAACGAAAAGAAGAAGCCGGCGGCAACAGCGCCGGCAAAACCGTGACGGTTTACGTCTATATTTTATGTAATAAGCCTTACGGCACACTTTATATTGGCCAAACGAATGATCTGGCTCGCCGCATGTTCGAGCATAAGAACGGGCTGATCGACGGATTTACGAAAAAATATGAGATAAAACAGCTCGTTTATTATGAATCTTATGAAAACCCAACAGAAGCATTTGCGCGCGAGCAAACGCTTAAAAACTGGAAGCGCGATTGGAAAAAGCAGCTCATTGAAAGCATCAATCTTGAATGGCGCGATTTAAGCGAAGACCTAAACAACTAGATATGAACATACCAGCGAAAGCTGGTATCCAGTTTGTTTGCCGATAGAAAACTGGATTCCGGCTTTCGCCGGAATGTCCGTAGAGGTTTTTCCTATAGACACGAACATACCAGCGAAAGCTGGTATCCAGTTTGGTTGCCAATAGGAAACTGGATTCCCGCTTTCGCGGGAATGCCTGAGAGAGATTAGCTTAATTTCACCAGCGCATGGCGCTTTTTGCCCGCCGACAGCTTGATCACGCCATCCGCATTCGCGGCACTGTCTTTCACGATCTCATTGGCGTTCGCCACCGCCGCATCATTCACGCGCGCGCCGCCGCCTTCGATTAAACGGCGGGCCTCGCCTTTGCTGGCCGCCATGCCGGCTTCGACCAATAAATCCACCAGTGCCACGCCGCCCTGCAGGCGCGCGCGTGGTACATTGATGGTGGGCAAATTGGCGCTGATGCCGCCACCTTCAAACGTCTGCCTTGCGGTTTCCGCTGCATCTAACGCCGCTTTCTCGCCATGGCAAAGTTTGGTGGCTTCAAACGCCAGCACTTTTTTGGCGTCATTAATCCCGGCGCCGCCGGCACTTTCCAGCTTGGCGATTTCGGCCAGCGACAGGTCGGTGAACAGGCGCAGGAACTTGCCCACATCCGCATCTTCCGTGTTGCGCCAGTATTGCCAGTAATCATAGGGGCTGAGCTTTTCGGCTTTCAGCCACACAGCGCCCGCGGCCGTTTTGCCCATTTTGGCGCCGGAAGCGGTGGTCATGAGCGGTGTGGTCAGGCCAAACAGCGACGCATTCTCAACTTTACGGCCCAGCTCCGTGCCATTGACGATATTGCCCCACTGGTCGGAACCGCCCATCTGCAACACGCATTTATAGCGCCGCCACAGCTCCACGAAATCATAGCCCTGCATGATCATATAATTGAATTCGAGGAAGGTGAGCGGCTGCTCGCGATCCAGGCGCAATTTCACGCTGTCAAAGCTCAGCATGCGGTTGATGGTGAAATGCTTGCCCACATCGCGCAAAAACGAAATATAGCCCAGCTTATCCAGCCAGTCGGCGTTGTTCACCATCACCGCGCCGGTGGGCGAGTTATCAAACCGCAGGAAGTTGCTGAAAATGGTTTTGATGCTGTCAATGTTCGACTGAATTTTCGCATCATCCAGCAGCGGCCGGCTTTCATCGCGGAACGACGGGTCGCCCACCTTCGTGGTGCCCCCGCCCATCAGCACGATCGGTTTGTGACCCGCTTGTTGCAGCCTTCGCAGCAGCATGATCTGCACCATACTGCCCACATGCAGTGAATCGGCGGTCGCATCAAAACCGATATACCCGGCAATCACACCCTTTGATGCCGCGCTGTCCAGCGCCGCCGCATCGGTAATCTGGTGAATATAGCCGCGCTCGTGCAGCAGCTTGAGAAGATCGGAAGAATAGGTGGTCATGATGCTTGATGATTTTTTAAAGGTTCTTATTCTGTAATAAGTTATGGCCCAATTTTCGCACCCAATCAACCGCCCGCCAAAGCGCCTGTTTCGCGTCATTGGCCTCATGAGCGGCACCTCGATGGATGGCATTGACGTTGGTTTTCTGGAAACCGACGGCCAGAAAGCCGTAAAACCCGGCGCGTTCGAAACCTATCCCTATACCAAGGCTTTTCGCGCCAAACTGCGCGCCGCCTTGGGCAAAACAAAAGCCCCGGCGCTTGAGAAGGAACTCACCGAACTGCACGCGAAAGCCGTCAAGGCGTTCATCAAAAAACACAAACTCAAAGATATCGATGCCCTCGGCTTTCACGGCCACACCATCTTTCACGCACCCGCCAAAAAACAAACCGTGCAGATCGGCGATGGCAAGCTGCTGGCCAAGCTCACCGGCATTCCGGTCGTCTATGATTTCAGAACCGATGATGTCAAAGCCGGCGGGCAGGGCGCGCCGCTGGTGCCGGTCTATCATCAGGCGCTTGCCGCCAAATGGGTGAAGCCTGCCGTGTTCGTGAACATCGGCGGCGTTGCCAACATCACCTTCATCGGCAAAAAAAACGAGCTCAGCGCCTGCGATACCGGCCCCGGCAACGCCATGATGGATGACTGGGCGTTCCAGCACATCAAAAAGCCTTATGACAAAGGCGGCAAACTCGCCGCGCAGGGCGTGGTGGATAGCGCCTGGATCCGCAAATTCCTGGCCCATCCATACTTCAAAAAGAAAGCCCCCAAATCGCTCGACCGCGATGCCTTCAAGGCCTTCACGCCAACCCATTTAAACGCTGCTGATGGGGCGGCCACGCTCGCCGCCATGACGGTGCTAAGTCTCATCGCCGCCATCAATCCACTCAAACCATCGCTGGTGGTGGTGGCCGGCGGCGGGCGGCACAATACGCATCTCATGCGCCTGCTGAAAGCCACGTCGCTCGCGCAAGTGTTGCCGGTTGAAAAGAAAAACCTGAACGGCGATGCGACGGAAGCGCAGGCGTTTGCCTATATGGCCGTGCGGGAAATTCTGGGTTTGCCGATCAGCTTTAAAACCACAACGGGCCGCAAATAAAATCCGTATGCACCTGCGAAGGCAGGTGCCCATGGTTCAGCAACCAAAATGTGGATGGATGGGCCCCTGCCTGCGCAGGGGCATACCAGCGGCTACTTAGCCCGCCATCTTCATGCCAATCGTGGCGGGGTTGTAGAGGGCTTGGTCGAGGTAGTTTTCGACGTGGCCTTGCAGCATGTCCATGGCGTCGGTGAAGAAGTGGTCGGCGTTCGCGATCAGGCGGTAATCGATCTTGATGCCGCGCTGGAAGGAAAGCTTATGCACCAGCTTGGCGACTGAGGCTTCGGGCACAATCTCATCCGCATCGCCCTGCAAAATCATGCCGCTGGTCGGGCAGGGGGCGAGGAAGCTGAAATCTAAAACGTTCGCCGGCGGGGCGATGGAAATAAAGCTATCGATCTCCGGGCGGCGCATAAGAAGCTGCATGCCGATCCACGACCCAAACGAGAAGCCGGCGACCCACACGCTGCGCGCCTGCGGGTTGATGGCTTGCAGCCAATCGAGGGCTGACGTGGCATCGGCCAGTTCGCCTTCACCCTTGTCGTAGGAGCCCTGTGAACGGCCCACGCCGCGGAAATTAAAGCGCAGCGTCGCGAAATCGCGGCCGGCGAACGACTGGTAGACGTTGAACACCACCTTGTTGTTCATGGTGCCGCCATGCTGCGGGCTGGGGTGCAGCACCAGCGCAATCGGCGCGGTGGGCGACTTGCCCGGACTGTAACGGCCTTCGAGACGGCCTGCGGGTCCGTTAAATAATACTTCGGGCATATCGTCCTATCCTTTTGTATTCACAACCAAATCTGGGCCGGCCAACACCAGCGCAGCGCCGACTATAGCAGAGCGAAGAAGCCAAAAGCCAAGCTTTTAATGCTTTTGCGGTGCTTCTTCCTGTTATTACAGCGATTTTCTAGCTTAGCGCATGTTTTTGAAACTAAAACATCCCATCAAAATATGGTATGTTAAGCATGCCAATTCAAGGTTTTAGGACTTCCGCCAAAATGCCGGTTTATCTCGATTACGCAGCATCCGCGCCGCTTAAGGCGGGCGTGAAAGCCGCCATGGTGAGCGCCATGGATCGCTTCGGCAATGCCTCCTCCGTCCATGCCTTCGGCCGCCAGCAACGCGCCAAAACCGATGCCGCGCGGGCGATGATCGCCCAAACGCTGAACGTCAAAGACAGCCAGATCGTTTTTACGGGTGGCGCCACCGAAGCCAACAACATGGCCCTTCACAGCCAGCCGGACCGCCGCATTATCACCTCGGCAATCGAACACCCCTCGGTACTGCAGGCGGGCGGAGAGCAGGTGGGGGTGGATGCCAATGGCACCATAAATCTCAATCACTTGGAATCGCTTCTTAAAGCATCGCCTGCGCTGGTCAGCCTCATGCTGGTCAATAACGAGACCGGCGTCATCCAGCCCATTGCCGAAGCCGCTAAGCTTGTCCATGCCGCCGGCGGCCTGCTGCATGTCGATGCCGTGCAGGCTTTTGGCAAACTCCCCGTCGATTTTCAGGCTTTGGAAGCCGATATGCTGAGCCTCTCCGCCCACAAAATCGGCGGCCCGCAGGGCGTGGGCGCGCTTGTGGTGCGCGATAAACTCGCCATGGAACCCTTCATGCGGGGCGGCGGGCAGGAACAGCGCCGCCGCGCCGGCACGGAAAATGTAGTTGGTATCTGCGGCTTAGCCGCCGCTTTTGAATCACTGGGCGAAGATCTGGCCCGCGCCCCCGAATGGGCCGGCTGGCGCGATGCCATGGAGCAAACCATGCTCAAGGCCGCCCCCGATGTCACGATTTTCGGTCAAAAATCAAAACGTGTTGCTACAATTTCCTGCATCGCCATGCCCGGCATGAAGAACGAAACCCAGCTCATGGCGTTTGATCTGGCCGGCTATGCGGTTTCCTCGGGTTCTGCATGCTCCAGCGGCAAGGTGCAGGCCAGCCACGTGCTAAAAGCCATGAACGTGCCCGAGCAAATCGCAATGAACGCTATTCGCACCAGCTTTGGCCCGGGCACTGTTAGCCAAGATTTAACCGGTTTTGCGCAAGTCTGGTCAGCCCAAGCAGCCAACGCGACCCGCGCCACCATTTCCAACACCACCAAGGCGGCCTAAATGGACGACAAGATTATCGATTTTGCGGCAACCAGCAGCTATCAGGGTTTTCATTGCTGGTCGTGCCATGATGCGCTCTCAGTGCGCGCGCTGTTCTGCAACCACTGCGGCAGCATCCAGCCGCCGCGCGAGATCGATCATTTCCTGCGCCTCGGCCTCGACCGCCGCACGGATATTGATCTGGCTACCCTCGACCGCCATCTGGAAACCCTCCAGCGCACCTTCGCCAATGACCGCTTCACGCTGCGCAGCCAGAAGGAAAAAGATTACGCCGCCAAGCACCGCGAAGCCATTCAGGCCGCTTACGATGCCTTGCGCGACCCCATTTCGCGCAGCCGCTACTGGCTGCAGCTCCACGATATCAGCCGCGAACAGGCGGGCCAGACGCCGCCGGTGGTGGATGAATTGCAAAAGCTGTTCTTCGATGCCCGCGAGCCGGTGGATCTGGACTCGCTGGCCCGCCGCACAGGCCAGGAAATTGAATCCAATATCGTGAAGCTGCTCTCCACGCTGCGCGAAAAGCGCTGGAGCGAAGCCACAGAAATCCTCGCCGCGTTAGACGGCATGGAAACGCTGATCACCAAAGTGCGCGATAAACGCCAGCAGCTCACGCCGCATAAAAAATAACTAGTTGCAGTCCATGCCGCCCGCGGCGTTGTGCTTGCAGGTGAGCCGGGTGTTTTGCAGGCTCCCCGTTTGCGCAAGCTGCAACTGGCAGTTCGCAAACGCATCCGTGCCCGGCTTAAAACCAAAACGCGTGCATTGCTGAATGCGCGCCTGCTTGGCTTTTTCGCCCGTGGGGTCGGTGAGGGAACAGCCCAGCAGACCTGTGCAGCCATTCTGCAGCCCGGGCTGGCAGCCGGTAAGCACTAAAGTGACAAGAATAACCGCAAGGCGTTTCATAGCGCCCGCTTATTCCTTCACATCCGCAATCATCTGCATCTTCACGATTTTATCCGGGCGATCGACGGCGCCGTTATTCGCGCGCACGCCTTTCTTGATCTTGTCCACGAATTCCATGCCCTGAATGACTTCGCCAAAGACGGTGTATTCACCGTCTAAAAACGGCGCCGGGGCAAAGCAGATGAAGAACTGGCTGTCGGCGCTATCCGGGTTGGCCGCGCGCGCCATGGAAACCGTGCCGCGCACGTGATGCTCGCCTGAAAATTCGGCCGGCTGCTTCTGCCCGCTGCCACCCGTACCGTCGCCGCGCGGGTCGCCCGTCTGGGCCATGAACCCATCGATCACGCGGTGGAAGCTGAGGCCGTCATAAAAATGCTGTTTCACCAGTTCCTTGAAACGCGCCACGGTTTTGGGCGCGAGATCGGGGCGCAGCTGAATGAGCACGCGGCCGTAATCGAGGTCGAGAACAACGGTGTTGGCGGGGTCTTTGACGGTAGCGGCCATGGTGTTTTCTTTCTTGGCGGTTTGAGAGTCAATCAGAAGGCCCTGCGCACATGCGATCGAGGGCACCAGCATGAGAAGCAACAGAACATAACGAACGAATTTCATGATTTCCTCATAAGCAATTGAGCTGTATTAGGCCCCCAGTTGTAAAGAATCGCAAGATGCAATCTTACACGGACATACCAGCGAAAGCTGGTATCCAGTTTTCTCTCCCATAGCCAAACTGGGCCCCGGCTTTCGCCAGGGCGCGCACTACTTATTTTAAAGCATCATTTGAAGTGCGCGGTTTTCCGCCTTGATGCGGAAATAGAGCCATAAAATCATGCCGACGCCGGCGACAATCGCCAGCACGACCTGATCGAACGCCAGCGACAGCGCCATGATCTCGCTGATGAGGGCAATATAGATGGGATGCCGCAAAAACGCATACGGCCCCCCGGTTACCTTGAACGAAAAAGGCCGCACGATAATACGGGTCGTCCAGAATTCCTTGAGATAATAAATCGCCCACCAGCGCAAAACCGTGGCGGCGCAAAACAGCGCGATGAAAACCATGTTGGGCGGCGCATCCCACGGCACCACCACCAAAAGCGCGGCAAGCCAAGCGGCATACAGAATAAAAACCGGCACGCGCTGGCCGGGGTTAAATTCCTTGCCCCCTTTGGCCAGCATTTTTCGGGCGTTGATCTCGCCATACACAATTTCGGCGAGGCGAAAGAAACCGGTCAGCCCAACAAGAGTAATAACCGGCGACATGCGTCAATCGCCAGACGGCATCAGGCTGAATTCAGCGATACGCTTGTTTTCGCTTAAATGATGCGCGAGCTTCTCGGTGGCCTGTTCATCGCGGGTTTTAATGACCATGCGGTATTCGAACATGCTGTTGCCAACCGCATGGTAGCTCATGCCGCCCACCTTGAAGCCGTGTGTGCCCAGATAATCACTGAGTTCCTGCTCATCCATGCGTTCGGCGCGGTTGAACATGATCTGGCAGCGCACATAGAAATTCTTGGTCATGTTGCGTTCGACAAAACTGAACGAGGAGAGCACGCCAAAGGTGAGCGCCGCGCCCAGCAGCGCCGGGAAATAAAGCCCCGTGCCAATCATGATGCCCACCGCCGCCGTGATCCAGATGCTCGCAGCCGTTGTCAGCCCGCGAATGCTCACACCTTCTTTATAAATGACGCCGGCGCCCAGAAAACCGATGCCGGTCATGATGCCCTGCGCCATGCGCGTGGGGTCGGTCTTGAAAGCTTCGGGGATCGCGGTGGTCGCTCCCAGCCAGTCAGCCTGGAACAGCGGCACCGCCATCAGCATGGAGGAGGCGAGACAAACCAGCGTGTGCGTGCGGAACCCCGCTGCGCGGCCATGGTAGCTGCGCTCCAGCCCAATCACGCCGCCCGCCATGAGGGCAAGCACCATATGGATGATGATGGTCTGGTGGTCAGGAGAGAAAAAATTGGCAAACATGCGTGAACTCAAAAAGGTGTGAATTAGTAAGTTTAATTCAGCGGTTACAGCGTGAAAAGTGAGTCGGCTATACCAAACTCTCTCAGGCATCCCCGCGCAGGCGGGGATCCAGTGTGGTTATTGGATGAAAAATAAAAGGAAACTGGATCCCCGCCTGCGCGGGGATGCCTGATGGATTGAGCTTAATTAATCGAACGCTTCTTCCCAATTACCCTGCGTGGCGGCTTTGGAATATTCGGTCGCGCGGGCTTCGAAGAAGTTGGCGTGTTCCATGCCGTTCAGCATTTCATCCATCCACGGCAGCGGATTTTTTTCCACGCGGTACATCGGCTGCAACCCCAGCTGCGTCAAACGCCGGTCGGCGATGTAGCGGATGTAATCTTTGACTTCCTTGGCGGTGAGGCCTTCGACCGAGCCCATTTCGAAGGCCAGGTCAATGAACGCGTCTTCATGTTCCACAATCGTGTTGCAGGCCTTGATGACTTCCTTCTGGAAATCTTCCATCCACACTTCCGGGTTTTCTTCCACGAAGGTGCGGAACAGGCGAATGACCGACTGGCAATGCAGCGTCTCATCGCGCACCGACCACGTCACGATCTGGCCCATGCCCTTCATCTTGTTGAAGCGCGGGAAGTTCATGAGAATGGCGAAAGACGCGAATAATTGCAGGCCTTCCGTGAACGCGCCAAACACCGCCATGGTCAGGGCAATGTTGGTTTTGTCGTTCACATTAAAGCCCTGCATGTAGTCATACTTATCCTTCATTTCCTTGTATTTCAGAAATGCGGAATATTCGACTTCGGGCATACCAATCGTATCGAGAAGGTGCGAGTAGGCGGCGATATGAATGGTTTCCATATTCGAGAACGCCGCCAGCATCATGCACACTTCGGTGGGCTTAAAGATGCGGCTGTAGTGGCGCATGTAGCAGTTGTTCACTTCCACGTCGGCCTGCGTGAAGAAACGGAAAATCTGCGTGAGCAGATGCTGTTCGCCGGGGGTGAGTTTTTTGTGCCAGTCCTTCACGTCATCCGCCAGCGGCACTTCTTCCGGCAGCCAGTGAATCTGCTGCTGCTTCTGCCAGGCTTCATACGCCCACGGGTAACGGAACGGCTTGTAGACGGGATTGGCAGTGAGAAGATTTGACATGGCAGGGCCTTAGAATCAGAAGGTCAATGTGGGTACCAAAAGTACCAGACCGGGCCACTGAATCGAAGGATGAAAGTAAGCCTGAAATGCTTACGTTTGGCGCATAGCTGATTGAATTATGGCGCCGCTGCTGGTCCCGTGAATGCGCTAGGCATTTCAGCTATTTTTCGCCGCACCATTTCAAGACGATCAGCCTTGGTTTCCAGTGTTACGGCAATAAAATCGGGTACTAAGACTCTTACTTTTTCGCGGTCAATGGGATAGCGGCGGTTGCGATGCACGCCCTCATAGACCATCTTTGCTTTATACACGCAGGCAATCGCATAACGCGCCGGTTTGCCCGGCTTGGCATTGCCCTTTTGTAAAAGAATAAGATAGGGCTCGTCCGCATAAATCAGGCGTTCTTCTTGCGGGGGTGCCTTTGCGCCAGGCGTGCTGGATTGCAGCCGCGAACGTTTACCACTGATCATCTCCGCCATCATTACAGAGTCGCTTACGATTACCAGCGGCACGAAAGCCTGCTTTGAAAAATCTAATGGCTCAGCCATATTTATCCGCTCTGAAAAAATTCAGTAAAAAATAAAATCAAAAATCGGTTTTAAAAATTAGTCGTCCAGCTTACCGGCGCGGGAGAGGCGGCCCAGAATATCCAGGCACCATTCCACTTCAACCTCGGCGGCCATTTCTTTTTCGACATCCGAGAACAAATCTTTGCTCGCCTGCGTGGCATCGCGGAATGATTTAAGGGCTTCATACGCATCAAGGTACGACAGCTCTTCGCTCTTGCTCACCAGTTCGGGCAGCTTTTCAACCATCTGCTTGCCAACGGCAGCGCGCAGTAATGCGGGCGTATCGACAACGATTTCCTGTTTGAAACCGCGCATCGTGTCTGGGGTGAAAGGCAGAAGGTTCATTTAACGCTCAACTAAGTGGTTCGTGACCGGGACGCCAATATATTAAAATTTGCGTCCCCTGTCACGTCACACCGTTATATCATTGGCAGGCCAGGCATTCCTCATATTTATTACTTTCCTCGGCCGGCTGCGTAACGGCTGCGGCAGCGCTGGCTACCGCAAGGCCTAAACCCATTGGTAAACGCGGCTCGTCATTGGCGGGAACCTTGCCGGCTTGGTTAAAAGCGGTCTTGGCGGTTTCCACATTTTCCGCGCGTTGCACCGAGCGCGAGCGGCAGTAATACATGCTCTTCACGCCCTTCTTCCATGCCTGGAAGTGAATTTGATGCAGGTCGCGCTTATGCACATTGGCCGGCAGGAACACGTTGAGGCTCTGCGCCTGGCAAATGAACGGCGTGCGATCCGCGGCGAGGTCAATCACCCAGCGCTGGTCGATTTCAAACGCGGTGCGGAAGACCATCTTTTCATGTTCCGACAGGAACTCCAGATGCTGCACCGAACCTTCATGCGTGGTGATGCTTGTCCAGGTTTCTTCATCGTTCTTGCCGTGGCTTTCCAGCAAAGCTTCCAGATGCTTGTTGCGCACGGCAAAAGAACCCGACAGCGTTTTGTGTGTGTAGGAATTACCAACAATCGGCTCAATGCCGGGGCTGGCGCCGCCGCAGATGATGGAGATGGAGGCCGTCGGCGCAATCGCCATCTTGTTCGAGAAGCGTTCGTTGATGCCGTAATCCTTGGCATCGGGGCAGGGGCCCTTCATTTCCGCCAGCATCTGCGAGGCGCTATCGGCCTGGCGCTTGATGTGGCTGAACATACGCTTGTTCCAGACTTTCGCCATCACGCTTTCCCACGGCACGTTCTGCGCCTGTAAAAACGAATGGAAACCCATGACGCCCAAACCAACTGAACGTTCACGCATCGCGGAGTACGTCGCGCGGCGCATATGGGCGGGGGCCTTTTCAATGAAATCCTGCAGCACGTTATCCAGGAAGCGCAGGCAATCCGTCACAAAGGTCGGATGCTCCTGCCATTCCAGGAAGTATTCGAGATTGAGGGAAGAAAGGCAGCACACCGCCGTGCGGTCTTCGCCAAAACGATCCGGCCCGGTGGGGAGCGTGATTTCGCTGCACAGGTTCGACATCTTCACGTTCAAACCCGCCAGCTTGTGATGCTCAGGGATCGCGCGGTTCACATGATCGATGAACAGAATATACGGCTCGCCCGTTTCAATGCGGGCGGTCAGAATGCGGATCCACAGGCCGCGCGCGGAAACACGGCGCACCACGCTGTTATCTTTGGGGCTGGTCAGCGCCCATTCTTCATTGGCTTCCACCGCGCGCATGAAGCTATCGGGAATAACCACACCATGATGCAGGTTCAGCGACTTGCGATTTGAATCACCACCCGTGGGGCGGCGCATTTCGATGAATTCTTCAATTTCCGGATGGCTGACCGGCAGATAGGTGGCCGCCGAACCGCGGCGCAGGCTGCCTTGTGAAATCGCGAGGGTGAGGGAATCCATGACCTTGATGAACGGCATGATGCCGCTGGTCTTGCCGCCGCCCTTCACGCGTTCGCCAATCGAACGCAGGTTGCCCCAGTAGGAACCGATGCCGCCGCCGTTGGATGCCAGCCACACGTTCTCGTTCCACAAATTCAGAATGCCATCCAGGCTGTCGCCGGCTTCATTGAGGAAGCAGGAAACCGGAAGCCCACGTTCCGTACCGCCATTGCTAAGAACAGGGGTGGCGGGCATGAACCACAGATTGCTGATATAATCATACATACGCTGGGCATGGGCGGTATCGTCGGCATACTGCATGGAAACGCGGGCGAACATGTCTTGCGGGTCTTCGCCGGTCAGCAGGTAGCGATCTTCAAGCGTGGCCATACCAAACGCGGTCAAACGTGAATTCCGCGAGCGATCAATAATGACTTTCTGGCCTTCTTCTACCTGGACGATATCGAACATTTCTGCATTCCCCTTGATTATCTAGCGCAAAAGCAACGTTTTTGAAGTCTCCCGGCTCTTCCCGAAGCCGGAAAACCCTTGTTTTTATTGGTATTCCCACACCATTTCCGGGGTCTGCGGCGTCTGATTCGCCTTCTCGCCGCCAAAGCATGCACTGTGTTTTACACAGGCCTTTATGCGGAGAGTTTTGGCTAAATCGGACATTTTTTGCGTTATCCCCATATGTGGATAAGTTGTGTGTGAATGAAATTATGTATACCACATCTTGTGGTGGAAGGAACGGATGATACCAACCCTTTGTGGGTTGTCACGTAGAATGTAGCGAGGGCAACACACCGTTTCGCATAAGGAAATGATAAAGATTTCCGGAAAACGATTTTGATTTTGTTCGAAAAAAGGCGGGTCGCAACAATTGAGATTATATTACTTTTTCGAATCTCGAAAGCGGCAAGCAAAAAAAGTAAATCGGCGCCCCAAATGCGCTTGCGTTTGGCACACCGAGATGTGGCCGCTGATTCAAAACGCTTTTTCAAAAGACTCCCTTTTATTGGCGCAGGGAATCCGTGGGGCGCCTTTTTTGTAGGGCAATACAACCCCATACAGGCATCCCCGCGCAGGCGGGGATCCAGTTTGGTTTTGGATGGAACTAAGGAAA
>JBEHYA010000023.1:0-24698 GCA_048498415.1 Pseudomonadota bacterium | reverse complement strand
AGCCCACGCCCGTGGTCGCCAGTTTTTCGCGCGCGAACAGCGTATCGAAGATGGCATGTTCGCTCAGGCCCGTGGCGGCCGCGCCCAGCCTGGCCAGTCCCTCCAGCGCCTGGTTTTTATTGGTCGCCTTCAGATCGGCAGCGATGTGCGATTGGGCGAAATGCGGAATAGCGGTTTTTGGCACGTGATATGTCCCTAAAAAAATGATTATTTGGAATCAGGAATATTACTGGGGTCAACCCAGCCAATGTTGCCGTCGGCGCGGTGGTAGACAAGATTAATACGCCCCGTCGCGCGGTCGCGGAACAGCAGCGCCGGAATTTGGGCGAGGTCAATCTTCATCACCGCCTGGCTCACGGTCAGCGTATCGATGGTGGTTTGTGTTTCGGCGACGATCAGCGGCGCATGATTATCCGCCGCCTCATCCTGCTTCTCGGGGTCGAGCACGTATTGGCTTGCTGGAATACTATCCAGATACGCGTGCTTGTCCGGGCCCGTGGGCTGGTGATTAAGATCAATCAGTTTTTTCTTGTAGCGGCTAAGGCGCTTGGCAATGCGGGCGGCCGCTTCATCAAACGCCGGGTAGGGGTCGTTGGCGGCCGAAAAGCTTTGCAGCGTAATGCCGCGCGCCGCATGTACCTGAATATCGGCGCGGAACAGATGCGCTTCGCGCGAGAACACCACGGTGGCTTCCAGCGGGTTGGGGAAATACTTCCCCACCATGTCGCTTAAATGCTGCTGCACATGGCCGCGCAGGCTGTCGCCTACATCGATCTGCTTGCCTTTAATCTGAACATTGAGGGGCGATGCCATAACGGATCCTTGAAAAAGATGATGAACGGTAAGCCCGGCTTAGCGAAGACGGGGGGCGCGGCGGGCCTGCGAGCAAGCGTGGCGGCGAAGGGACGAGCGAATAGCTTCCATGGGCCTTAAAATGGGCGTTCGCAGCTTGCGTGTCAAGCAACGGCAACCCTATGTTAACGCAGAAAACATAAGGGAAACATGCGTTTAAAATTTATTTTTGGGAATAAAAACGCTTTACAGCGCGATGCGCTTTTCGCGGCGGCGCTGGGCGCTCGAGGGGATGTGCAGCGACTCGCGGTATTTCGCCACGGTGCGGCGGGCAATATCCACGCCTTCGCGTTTTAATAGTTTTACCAGCGCGTCATCCGACAAAATCTTGGCGCCTTCCGCATCAATCAGCGCGCGCATGCGATGGCGCACCGATTCCGCGGAATGGTTGCTAAGGCCCGAGCAGCCCTGAATGGAAACGCTGAAAAAGTACTTCAGTTCAAACATGCCGCGGGGCGTGGCGATGTACTTATTGCTGGTCACGCGGCTGACGGTTGATTCGTGCATGCCGATCACGGCGGCGATATCGCGGAGCGTCATGGGCTTCAAAAATTCCACGCCGTGCTGGAAGAACATATCCTGCTGGCGCACGATTTCGGTCGCCACTTTCAGAATGGTGGTGGCGCGCTGATGCAGCGCTTTCACCAGCCAATTCGCCGATTGCAGCTGGTCGTTGAGGAAATCCTTATCGTTCTTGCGCACCGCTTTGCCCTGCACCTGGGAAAGATAGCTCTGGTTCACCAGCACGCGCGGCAGGGTTTCCTGGTTCAATTCAATGTTCCACGCACCATTGGCGCCCGCCTTCATCAGCACATCGGGAATGACGGTGGGGGTGGTATCGTGATCAAACGACAGCGCCGGTTTCGGGTTGAGGGCGCGGATTTCCGCGACCATATCGGCGAAATCTTCGGCATCCACACCGCAGAGGCGCATCAGCTTTTCTTTATCGCGCGCGGCCAAGAGATCGAGATGGTCGATCATGGTCGCCATCGCCGGGTCAAACCGGCCTTTTTCCTTCAATTGCAGCGCGAGACATTCCTTTAAATTGCGGGCAAATACGCCGGTCGGCTCCAGCTTCTGCAATTCGGCCAGCACGCCTTCAATCTTTTCCAGGCTGCAGCTCAGCAAACGCGCGGTCGCGGCCAAATCGGCCTTTAAATAGCCGGCTTCATCCAGTTGATCGAGAAGGGTGAGCGCAATAATGCGTTGCGCAGGGTCTTTCCCGTCAAACCGCATCTGACGCAGTAAATGTTCGCGCAAAGATACGGTGGTCGCCATCAGGCTGGTCTGGTCGAGCTCGTCATCCGCACCGTTCCAGCCGGTAGAACGCGAGGTTGCCGATAAATTCCACGACGCGCTGTCGTCTTCGCTCTTATAGCCGTCCGACGAACTCGCGCGGTCTTCCCAGTCCTGGTCCGACGCATCGCCTTTATCAAACGCATCGTCGGTTGCCATCGCGCGGTCATCTTCGGCGGGCGCTTCGGCCGGGGCTTCACTCGATGATTCATTGGGCGCTTCAAAATTTTCTTCACCCGCTTCGAGCAGCGGATTTTTTTCGATTTCGGATTCGAGATACGAGGAGAGTTCCTGGTTCGACATCTGCAACAGCTTGATCGCCTGCTGCAATTGCGGCGTCATGATCAGCGATTGCGAGACCCCCACATTGGGGCGCATTTCGAGACGGGGACCGGCGTTTGTTGGTGTAAAGCTCATAGCATCCAAGGCTAGAGCCGAAATCTTTCCCCAAGGTAAACACGGCGAACATCTTCATGGGCAATAATTGCCGACGGTTCGCCGTGCATGAGCACCCGGCCATCGTGAATAATGTAGGCACGGTCAACTAAATCAAGCGTTTCCCGCACATTGTGGTCGGTGATTAACACGCCTATACCACGTTTTTTTAGGTGGAGAATCAGCTCGCGAATATCGCCGAGTGCAATCGGGTCAATACCCGCCAACGGCTCGTCGAGGAGAATAAACGAAGGCCGCGTCGCCAGCGCCCGGGCAATTTCTACCCGGCGCCGTTCACCGCCTGATAACGCTAAAGCGGGCGCGCGGCGCAAATGGCTGATCGAGAATTCCGCGAGCAGCGCATCCAGCATCGCTTCGCGGCGATGCTCATCTTCTTCCACCACTTCCAGCACAGCGCGCAGATTATTTTCCACACTCATACCACGGAAGATGGAAGCTTCCTGCGGCAAGTACCCAAGGCCCAGCCGCGCGCGGCGATACATCGGCAGTTCCGTGATCTCCTGACCATCCAGCGTGATGATCCCGGCATTCGCCGCCACCAGGCCGGTGAGGATATAAAAGAACGTCGTCTTGCCTGCGCCGTTGGGGCCCAGCAGGCCCACAATCTCGCCGCGCTGCACATCCAGGCTTACGTCATGCAGCACGGGCCGGTTGCGGTAATGCTTGGCGATATTAAAGGCGACTAGCCCGCTGCTTGCAGGCGGCACATCCAGTTCATCATCGGCGGCGTTATGGCGAATAGGCATTTCAGGGCTTCATGAAGAGAGATTGATTGCCGCTGGTCGCCGAAGCCTTGGTGCTTTTGGCGCCTTTCGGCCCATTGGATGCGCCAATCAGCGCATGCACGCGGCCAGAGCCGCTATTGACCAGCTTGCTCTTGCCGGTCTTGAAATCGGTTTCCACGCGGTCGCCGCGCAGCTGGTTGGAACCTTGCGTGATGCTCACATGGCCCTGCAGGATGGCGCTGTTGGCCGCCAGATTATAGGTCACCTGATCGCAGGTCACGTTATCCGTGGCGGTGGTGATATGCACATTGCCGGTCGCCTGCATGCGGTCGATGTTCTGCTGGCCTTTGGCATCGGTTTTCAAATAGGCAATCATTTCATCCGAACGCACGCGGCGGCCGTCGCGCACCGCTTCGGCATCGCCGCTGGCAATTGCTACCTGCTCGGTCTCCCAGTATTCCAGCGACTTCTTGGCGGTCACGTGGTCGGTCGGCGTGATCAGTTCCAGATGGTCGCCCGTCAGCACGGCTTTCTTGGTGTCGATATCGTAGACGCCTTCATCGCCGGTGGCCGTATTATCCTTGCTGCTGATCTTCACATTCCCCTTGGCCGTCATCTTCCAGACTTCCGATGAACCATCCGCTTTCTTGCGGTCATAGGCCTGCAGGGTATCGGCCTCGATCAGCACGTCGCCGCGCTTGGCTTTCGCATTCCCCCGCGCGGTATAAATGCGCGTCGTCTCGTTCCATTCCAGGCTGTTATCGGCGGTGATATCCAGTTGTTCGCCACTGCCCGGCTGCAACAGGCCCGGTGCCGGCGCGGCACTTTTTTGCGGCGCATCTTTATCCGCGGCAAACGCCGGCAGGGCAATCAATGCAAGAATAAGAGCGAAGCGTAAATTCATTTTGTCGCAGGCGCGGTGTTTGTCGGCGTCGTTTGAGTGGTAATGGGCTGCATGGCCAGCGATGGCGTAATCCCGCCGCCCGAACCCAGATTAAGCTTAGCGGAAGATTGGCCGGTAAAGGTAATGATTTTTCCGCCTTCCGTCACCTGAATGCCCTGTCCGCGCACCACGCCGAAGCTGCCTTCCAGCACTACCGGCTTATCGCCGTTCACGGTGTGATTGTTGACATCCACCTGCGCGGATTCGGTCTTGAAGGTGGTGCCGGCCTGATTGCTGAGCACCACATCGCCCTGCACGTTTAACGTGCCCGTATTCTGATCGTACTGCGCGTTCTTGGAATTGGCGGTGATGCTGCCTTGCGTGCCCATATCAATGGTGCTGGTGGGGTTGGTCAGATCCACCATGCCCGGCGCATCGGGGTTCTGGCGGGCCACGGGGGCTATGATTTTGTAGGGGTTTTTATTCTCGTCGCGGCTTTCATAAACGGCATCGCGCATGGTGGCATCCACCGCTTCCGTTCGGTTGCTTTTGATTGAAGGCGAATTGCCCGACGACCACAGCATCACGGCAACCAAAAGCGCGAGAGCCAGGGAGGGCAAAACCACCTTCATCCCGTTCACAAAAAAACTGTAGCGCGTTACATCAAAGCGTTCGCGGGCACTATCGGGCGCAAGCCAGTCCATATTCTCGGAATGTTTGCGCGCGTCGCTCATTTAAGCCACGCCCGCTTTTAATAGATCGTGCATGCGCACAATGCCGTCCACCGTGCCGCCATCGTTCACCACAAACAGGCTGGTGATTTTTTTCTCGTTCATGCGGCCAAGCGCTTCGGCGGCCAGCGCCGCGGGCCGAATGGTTTTGGGCGTGGCGTTCATCACGTCGCTGGCTTTCAGCGAAAGCAGCTTTTCACCCATATGGCGACGCAAGTCGCCGTCGGTGATGATGCCGATCAAATGCTTTTTGTCGTCCACAATGCCGCAGCAGCCGAAGGTTTTCTGCGTCATGACTAAAATCACTTCGCTCATGCCGGCGCTTGGTGTGGCCAGGGGCAGCGCCTCGCCGCTGTGCATCAAATCGCGTACTAACAATAACTTCTTGCCCAGCTTGCCGCCGGGATGGAAAATTTTATAGTCGCTGGTGCCGAATTCCGAACGCTGCAGCAGCGTGATCGCCAGCGCATCGCCCAACGCCATCATCATGGTGGTGGATGATGTGGGCGCCATGCCCATCGGGCAGGCTTCCGCCGCCTGCGGCAATTCCAGAACGATATCGGCGGCCGCGCCAAGCGTAGAATCCTTGCGGCTCGTCATGGCGATTAAAGGAATGGCAAAGCGCTTGGCATAAGCGACGATATCACCCAGTTCCCCCGCTTCGCCGGAATTCGATAACGCCAGCACCACATCATCGCGTGTGATCATACCCAGATCGCCGTGGCTCGCTTCCGCCGGGTGCACGAACATGGCGGGCGTGCCGGTGGAAGATAAGGTGGCGGCAATCTTGCGCGCCACATGCCCGCTTTTGCCAATGCCGGTCACAATCACGCGGCCACGGGCACCCGCCAGCGTTTCAATCGCCTGGGTAAAGCGGCCATCCAGCTGCTGGCTGAGCAGCTCGAGGGCTTTGATTTCGGTGGAAAAAACGGCCCGTGCATCGGCGATGGCATCGCGGGCGGGGCGGGCTAACGGTTTGGCGCTATTATCTTTCATAATGCCCGTAACATGGGCAATTGCCGGCGCTTTGGCAAGCCGCCAAACACCTTATATATCAGCGGCTTAATTGTGGGCGAAAATATCGCTTTCGGCCCAGCCGGCCAAATCCAGCGCGCAGCGCACGGGCAGGAAGGCAAAGCAGGCTTCCGCCACATCGGTACGGCCTTCGCGCGCCAGCATGATATCCAGCTTCGCCTTCATGGCATGCAGGTGCAGCACATCGGCGGCGGCATATTCCAGCTGCTCTTTGGTCAGTTCCGGCGCGCCCCAGTCGGAGGATTGCTGCTGCTTGGAAATTTCCACGCTGAGCAGTTCGCGCACTAAATCTTTAAGCCCATGCCGGTCGGTAAAGGTGCGGCACAATTTGGAAGCAATTTTCGTGCAGTATACCGGCCCGGTGGAAACGCCCAGATATGCCATCAGCACCGCCACATCAAACCGCGCGAAGTGGAATAGCTTGGTCACTTTGGGGTCGGCCAGCATCTTCTTCAAATTCGGCGCCGCATACTGGCCTTTTTCGAACTGCACCAGATGCGCATTACCGTCGCCCGACGACATCTGCACCAAACACAACCGGTCGCGCTGCGGGTTCAAACCCATGGTCTCGGTATCAATGGCCACCACGGGGCCCAGCGACAGGCCGTCCGGAAGATCGTTTTTATAAAGGTGGATCATGGGATGAACTCTAAACTTAAGCGGTGACCAGCCCGTGCTTCGCTTTTAGCTACGCAGGGCATGCTTCGCCCTGTAAGCTACTTGCATGGCCGCGCCATGCGTAGCCCGCAGGGCGAAGCATGGTGCCCAGAAGAGGACTCGAACCTCCACGACTTGCATCACTGGTACCTGAAACCAGCGCGTCTACCAATTCCGCCATCTGGGCGCGGGAAAAGCAAGGCTGCTGGTGTATCCAATTGGCCCATCCCGGTCAAGCAAGTTGCATCAACAGGCGATAATCCATTCCCCTCCCTTCGGGAGGGGCCAGGGGCGGGCCATCCTGTCCAATAAGAAAATTCGCATAATAGTGAGGATTTCCCTCCCCAACCCCTCCCGGCGGGAGGGGATTATAAAGGTGCGCCAATCTTTGCTATAAAACCAGGATGCAAATGGTTCCCAACCCATCCGCGCTGCAGGATGCGATCAAAAGCCTTGGCCGGCCTGTGGCGCTCGTGCCCACCATGGGCGCCCTGCACGAAGGCCACGCCAGCCTGATGCGCGCCGCCCATGCCGATGGGTTTATTCCCGTGGTCAGCATTTTCGTGAACCCCACGCAGTTTGGCCCTGCGGAAGATTTCAGCCGTTACCCGCGCGTGCCGGAAGACGATACGGCGCTGTGCGCCCGCGAAGGCGTGGCTATTTTATATATGCCCGATGTCGCCACCATGTACCCCGAAGGCTTTGCTACAAACATACACGTAAAAGGCATCCCCGATTATTTATGCGGGCCTTCCGTCCCGGCCATTTTGATGGCGTGGCCACGGTGGTCGCAAAATTATTCACCCAAGCCCGCGCGCCCGCCGCGTATTTTGGTGAAAAAGACTGGCAGCAATTGCAAATCGTGCGTCGCATGGCGCGCGATCTTGATCTGGGCGTTGTCGTGCACGGCGTGCCCACCATGCGTGAAGCCGATGGCCTGGCGCGATCATCCCGCAACCGCTACCTCACTTCAACCGACCGCCAGCAGGCGGCCCTGCTGCCGCAAACGCTCAAAACTCTCTCGCAGCACATATCGGTTGCAAATGCCGCCAGCCTGCTCGCCCGCGCGCGCACCGATCTGGAAGCCGCCGGCTTCAAACTCGATTATCTGGAATGGGCGGATGCCAATACATGTGGCCCCGTAACCCCGCAAACCACGGCAAGCCGCGTATTTGCCGCCGCCTATGTCGGCCGCACGCGCCTTATCGATAACTGGCCGGTTTCGCGCTAAAATCCGCGCCAAAAAACCCACTTGCGCTGCCCTGAAAAAATCCCCATATTCCGCCCCGGTTTAAGGGCCCTTAGCTCAGCTGGGAGAGCGCCACGATGGCATTGTGGAGGTCAGCGGTTCGATCCCGCTAGGGTCCACCATTCTACCTTTTCCACCTTCCAACTGCTTCATAATGCAGTAGGGAAGCGTGGTTTCGGTGGTTCCAAAACCCCCAGATTTGGAATAACGCATCGCCTTAGCGAAGGCGAGCCGTAGAACCAGCCGCTTATCCTCAAACCCTCCATTCATCCATATTGCATGAGGGTTATTGAGAAACTCCATGACGGTTCCAAGTGCGGCTTCAAGGCTGGTATCGACGGATGAGAAATGTTCTGCCCGCTCATCCAGCAACGCCTGCTCCCGCTTTAACTTTTTGATTTCATCCTCATAGGCTTGCTGCATCAGTGGATCATCGGATTTCACGGTGCGGTCGATGAGGTTGCTGATCTTTTTCGCAATAGCATCCCGCTTAGCCTGTAAGCTCTTAACACTCGACCTGAACTGGGCTTTCTTTTTGCCATGCAGGTTCGTGACCATTGCTTCCGCCATACGGGCCGCCGGCGCTGAGGGCACCATTTGCTTTAAAATAGCAACCATATCGGTTTCCAGCTTTTCCATCGGGATGCTCTTGCCGGATAACACGCATGTGGCTTTTGGGGTTTTGCAGCGGTAGTAGGCGTGCTTCTTCCCGTTCCGTGACGTTGACCAGCTTGCCGTCAGCGGCTCGCCGCAGCAGTCGCACAGCACAAAGCCGCGCAGGGGAAAATCCTCGTTGATGTCTTTCCGATGTTTGATCTTGGGGCGCAGGCCGAGGCGTTCCTGAACCTTCTCGAACACCTCCAAGGAAATCAGCGGCTCATGCCGGCCCTTGACGCAATTAACACCCCGTTCCGGGTAATCGAGGTAGCCGGCGTGAAAAATGTTGGTGAGGATCGGCACCACGCGCTTGTCATCGAACTTGCCATTCTTGCCCAAGTAAAGGCGGCCATCCTGTTCCAGCCACCGCGCGGCCTCAGTGAAGGTCTCGAAACGCCCATAGGCAAACCCCTCAAACAATTCGCGCACGGCGCTGGCAGCAGGCTCCGCCGGTACGAGAACCTTGCCACCTTTGCTTGTATCTTTCACCCACCTGTAACCATTAGGCCGGCCAAACACGGCATACCCATCGAGCATCCGGGCCTTTTGACGGCTGACGACCTGTTCTTGATTGGCCTCACGCTCGTAGCCGGCGGCACAGGCGAGGATGTTGGTTACAAATTTATCAGCAGAGCTTTCACCAAAGTCATGAGTGGGGGAGAGGATTTGAAAATGACGGCTTTTTAATTTTGCAACGATCTCGATATGCGCTTCAAGATCACGCGCCAACCGTTTGATGTCAGGAAAAATTGCAGCGAAGCGTTCTTTCGGATGGGCATCGGCGTAAGCCAGCATTTCATTAAAGGCTGGGCGCTCTACCAACGCGCCCGATACGCCCTCATCCTTGAAAACCTTGATGACCTTCAAGCCTCTCTGCTCGGCAAAGGCGCGGCAGGCGCTTTCCTGTGACCCAAGGCCATCGCCTTTGCTCACCTGTTTGTCGGATGACACGCGGCAGTAAATCAGCGCCTTAGTGGGTGGTGTGCGGCGGGTTTGTTGCGTTTTCTTCATGGTAGTCTTCCAGCCCGTATTTCTTATTAAGAATGGTTTCAATAAGCCCCTGCATGGCCATTACAAATTGCTGGGCGGCCTCACCTTCCAAGCCAAGTTGTTTAAGATATGCCTGATTATCATCAACAAGGGAATCCAGCGCAGGCAAAAGCTTCGGCACAGGTGCCGGCCTGCGACGGGCCGCAGCGCGTATAGCTTTGCGTTTGAGGGATTTTGAACGTACCAACGCTTGCAGCCCCCTTTCAGGGCGGCGGAAGCCTTGGTAAGCAAAAAAACTTTATGCCGATTCTCAGTTTGGGGGCAACCACAAATTATGAGGTCAGAAAAAAGGAGATTGGTTTGCTTAATTAGTTCAACTTGCTATTCAGCAGGTTGGCGACCGCCGATATTGGCGCTGGATAATTTAATGGCGGTGATTGACGCCCTGCGCGCGCAGCGAAGTGTTTGGAAAGGTGAACCGGATAATTCGCGCCATGCCCTTTTTCAAATAACAGACGCTGCAAGGGTCGGATTGTATCATCGTAATCGCAATTCGGGCCGGCACAGATTGCTTCGATAGGGTGCGGGAATTGCGGGGTTGGTTGAAGGGGGAGTTCAATGTAGGCACGCCCGTCGTCTGTATGCTTATGCTCTGCCACGGGCCGCACGACCACATAACGCCACTCCTTTTCATCAGCGCGGATTTGCTGTTTAAACGCCGGCGCAAACCACGAAACATCTTCAAGGAACATTGCGGCGTAAACATCTGGGTTGGGAGCCGCACCGGCGGCGACATCGCCAAGGTAGATATCGGTTATTTTTTGCAGCGCGGCTTTACAAAAACTTTCGAGTTCTTCGGGTTTGTAATGGCATTTTAAAAACATAGCTTTGTGTTCTTCTCGCCATTTTAGAGCCTTGTAAATCGGTATAGCGAAACCAAATCCTTGTCCGCCTTCGGCGTAAATCTCCCACATGCCGGGTTCGTCGCCATCTTCCGTGAGCGACAATGCAAATACATTTGATAAATCGACTTTTGTCAGTTGCCGGCGCAGGGCGGCGAGCAGTTGCTTTATATTGTCATCTTTTGCCGAAGCGAACGCCCGATCAAGAACCGCACTCATGATCGACGCGGCATATAACCCTTCCGTGAAATCTGTCATCTGGCCGAGGTTGTAAGCCCTTAATACGCCGGAGGTCAGGATGCCCTGCATCCCTGCGGGTGTTGTGTAATGAAATAATGCAGGCGGGATGCCTGCTAAAAGCTGGGCTGTCTGCGCCCCCAAAAATTGGCCCAACTGCGTTCTTGCTGCTGGCGGGAAAGGCTGGGGTGGCTGTGTAGGTGCTGATTTAGACAACATCCGAACTGCTGTTTGAGAGGCGTGATACGCGCTTAATCTTAAAATTGATTTTACCGGATTTTGCCCCCATTATCAAATTGCGGGTGCGATAGCACTTGCCGGGGTGTTGTTGCCTCGTGTCTAGCGGCGTTTCGCGTTGCCGTCACTAACGCTGCCTTTCGGTCTTTATGACCGGGAGGCGGCGGCGCATGTCCAACGCCTCACGGCGTAAAGGCCGTCGCGGTCGTCTAGACACGATCAACAAACTCCCGGTCACCAAGGAATGGACGCCTTGGTGGCTTTTTCTTTTTAGACCGGGAGAAAAGAATGGGTGTAGCCCTTGTCATCACTTTTTTAGTGGCCATACACATCGGTGCAGGAATTTTAAATCCTGCCTTGCCACCATATATCCAAGCCGTCTGGCTAAGCTACATGGCAGCCGGATTTCATGTTCTAACAAAATTCTATGAAGGTTGGGCCGCCGCCGGCGAGACTGAAAAGGTAATCCGAAAAGATATTTTTATTGCCGCTTTGCAATGGCCGTTCTTAAAACTAGAAGTCGGCGGCAAGAAAATACCCGCCCATCTGTGGATTTTATCGTGGGTGCTGCAAGGCCTGTTGGTGGCTGGGTTGCAATGGGCCGGGCAAAAGATATTTGGCGTTTACCTCATCGGCACCGCTGTATATGGCCTTATGCTTCTGCCGGTTGTACTGAAACTATGTGGTATTTATTCAGAGACGCGGGAACTATTTAAATCATGAACAACGTCCTGCTCCACAGCACCAGCTTTTTATTTATCGTTTCGCTGACCTTGCCCTTACCACTTGCGGCCAAATCCTCTACCGAGAACGCCTTCTCCCCGCGCCAAGGTGCGACCGAATTGGTAGTAAAAACGGTGAGTGAGGCCAAAGAGAGCATCTGCGTAGCTGCCTATTCTTTTACGTCCCAACCCATCGCGGATGCTCTGATCGCGGCCCACGACGCCGACGTAGAGCTGAAAGTCGTTCTAGATAAAAGTCAGCGCCGGCAGAAGCGCAGCCTTTTTCATTATCTGGAAGAAAGTGGCGTACCAACCCGCATCAACGACCACTACGCCATCATGCACAACAAATTCATGGTGATCGACGACAAGGTTTTGCAGCTCGGCAGCTTCAACTACACCAAATCCGCCGAGAAGCGGAACGCAGAGAACGTCTTGGTAATTAGAAATGACCAGCGCGTGATCGACAACTACGCCGCGCAATGCAAGAAGCTATGGGATGAAGCCGAGGAATAAACCTCACCCTGCAAACCTCACGCTAAACCCATACATCCCCATGCCGCAGGTGCCGCTTAGCTCCTTGCCGGGCTGTTGTGCGGGGACATCTACTGAGGTCATGCCGGTCATGGGCAGGTGGCCACGGTATTGCAGGTCGGGGATGCTCACAACGGTGGAGCAATCGTAAGTGCCATCGGTTTTGAAATTCAGCTTGGTGGGCATGTTGGCGCGGGCCACAGTGGTTTCCGGGGAATAGCCGCCCTTGGCCTCGATGTCGATAATCTGCTCGCCATTTTCAACGCGCACATTCGGACTAATGCCGGCAGCTTGCGGCGCTAAGGTCTGCTGTGGGCCGGAGGCTGGTGCTTCCTGCGGAGCAGCAGTTGCTACCGGCTGGACTACTGATTCTGGCGCAGGCGTGGGCTTTGTGGCCAATTCCAGCCCCACGCCGATCCCAACAACGGCCACTACGCCCAGTGCGATGATGATTTGTTTCTTTTGCATTTTACAGCCTCACAACAGGTTGGATAATACCAGCTACAACAAAGACGTTCATCAGATTAAACAACGCAAAGGCGATCACGATCAGGCCGGACGCTTTAAAAAAGATGCCAGATGCCTTGCGCGAGTGGATGCTCAGCGAGGCGAAGCTAAGCGCCCCTAGCACCGGCAGCGTACCCAGCGCGAAGACCAGCATGGTCAGGCCGCCGTTCAGGAAGCCGCCGGAGGATAGCGTGATGAACTGCATCGACTGGGTGAAGCCGCAGGGCAGAAAGAACGTCACCGCACCTAGCAGCGCCGGGGTGAGCGTGTGGTTCAGCTTTTCGATCTGCATGAGGTGGCTGGACAGGAAGCGTGGCAGCGTGGGCTGCAACTTCTTCATAAACGGGAATACATCCAGCAGATTGATGCCCAGCACAAGCATGATGAGGCCGATGGCGAGGTTCACCAGCAAGGTGCCGGTGCCGCCCATCTGAAACTCCGCGCCCAGCGAGCCGATCACGCCGCCCAGCAGGAAAAACGCGACCAGCCGCCCGACATGGAACAGTACTTGCGGCGTGACCTTATCGCCTTCTTTGGCGAAATTGGCGGAGACCGACAGAGTGAGCCCACCCACCACCGCCATGCAGGTGGAGATAGAGGCAATCAGACCGATCACGAAGGCCGTGCCGTAGGTCATGTTCCTAGCATCGACCAGATTGACGAGGCCAAGCTTTTGCAAGGCGATGAAGATGCCGAGGAACAGGGCGGCGATAGGAACAGCAACAGCAAATTCCCGCCATGCCGGGATGTGGCGCGGTTTTTCCAGCGTGAGAAGGTAGCCGTGTTTTTCAAGTACCGGGTTCGCCTGCTGCATGAGGGCTTCCGGCACTTCACCGGCCAGCGGCCCCTCGATTTCAACCTGCTGGGTTTTGAGCGACGCCTTGGCTGCCGTGATACCCGGCACATCCAGCAATTCGCTTTCGACCAGCATGGGGCAGGCTTTGCAGTGCATCCCGGAAACGTAGAAAGTTTGTGCGTTCATGTCAGAGCCTGCTGTATTTGAGGCGCAGCGAATTGGAAACCACCGCCACGCTGGAAAATGCCATCGCCATGCCAGCGAATACGGGCGAGAGCGTCCAGCCCAGCAGCGGCTGCAATGCGCCTGCCGCCAGCGGGATGCCCACCAGATTGAAGATAAACGCCCAGAACAGGTTCTGCTTGATACCGGTCATAGTCTGGCGGGCCAGATGCACGGCCTTCACCAGCTTGGCAATGTCGCCATGCAGGAGGGTGATACCGGCGGTATCAATCGCCACATCGGTGCCGGTCGCCATCGCAATACCTACATCGGCCTGTGCCAGCGCCGGGGCATCGTTCACGCCGTCGCCGGTCATGGCTACACTTTGCCCGGTTTGTTGCAGGGATTTGATTTCGGCCAGCTTATCCTGCGGCAATAGCCCGGCCTTCACGGTCTTGATGCCCACGGCATCGGCCACATGGCGGGCGGTGCCGGGCGCATCACCGGTCAGCATCACCACATTCATGCCCAGCGCCTGTAAATCGGCCACCGCAGCCTTGGCGGCGGGCTTGATCGCATCGCTGACCCAGAACAGCGCGATCAATTCTTTCTGCGTGGCGAGGAATACCGGTGTTTTGCCAGCGGCGGTTTCATGTTCAATGGCTGCCAGATCAACCGGTAGGCCCAGATCATTCATTAGCGCGATGTTGCCAGCCAGATATTCCCGGCCTTCGATCACGCCCTTCACGCCTTTGCCTTTGATGCTGTCAAACACGCTCAGAGCGGGCAGCGTAAGGCCCTGCTTGCGGGCCGCTGTGGTGATGGCATGGGCAATCGGGTGTTCCGACCGGCTTTCCAGCGCCGCCAGAATAGCCAGCGCCTGATCGCGGCTGGTAGCGGCAAAAGTTTTCACTTCGCCCAGCTCCGGCTTGCCTTCGGTCAGGGTGCCGGTCTTATCGACAACCACAGTGGTGACACGGGAGAGTTTTTCCAGCGTGGCGGCATCTTTCACCAGAATACCATTCCGCGCACCTTTGCCGACCGAGACCATGATGGCCGTGGGCGTGGCAAGGCCGAGCGCACAGGGGCAAGCAATGACGAGAACGCCGATGAAGGCGGTCAGCGCCTGCGCTTCATGCCCCAGTGCCAGCCATGTGCCGAGCGCCGCAAAGGCCAGCACCAGCACCACCGGCACGAATACCGATGAAATCTTGTCGGCCAGCGCCTGAATGGGGGCTTTACTGCCTTGGGCATCGGCGACCATGCGGATGATCGAGGCAAGTAGCGTGTCCGCGCCTACCTTGGTGGCCCGGAAGGTGAAGCTGCCGGTGGTGTTGAGAGTGCCGCCGATCACCTTGTCGCCCGCCTGCTTGGCGACCGGCATGGCTTCGCCGGAGACCATCGCCTCGTCGATATAGGAATGACCGTCCACTACCACGCCATCGACCGGCAGCTTCATGCCGGGCTTGATAACAATCACATCGCCGATGGCAACCTGTTCAACCGGAATTTCGACTTCCTGCCCATCGCGCAGTATCAACGCCGTCGGCGCTTGCAGGCCCAGCAGCTTTTCAATCGCGTCGCCAGTCTTGGCTTTGGCGCGGGCTTCAAGGTATTTGCCCAGCGTGATGAAGCCGATCACCACGATAGTCACATCGTAATAATTGTGTTCGACGTTCAGATAAGGCCGGAGCTGATCCTCAAACGCCGTCAGCACGAAGCTGTACAGGTAAGCGACGCTGGTGCCGAGGCCGATCAGGGTGTCCATGTTGGCCGCGCCGTAGCGCAGGAAACGATAAAGCCCTTTCAGATACGGCAGGCCGATGGCGAATAGCGCATAGGTGGCCAGCAGCGGCAGCAGATGGTGGAAAAACTCTTTCAGTATCATGCCGGGCGCAGGGATCAGGCCGAAGCCCGCCGCCATTTCCCAGCCCATGATAACCATGCTGATAGCCGCCAGCGAAAGGGCGACAATCACCTTATTTTTTAGAGCAGCCAGCTCGGCTTGCTTCTCGTCTTTGAGGCTGGGCGCGGCGCTCTGGCCCGGAGCCGGGCGCGGCTTGGGCAGCACCAGCTTGTATCCTAACGGCGCAACTGCCCAGGACCGCTTTTCAGGGCTCACCAGCGCTTCCTCAAAGGTCACGCGCAGGCTTTCGGTGCCGTAGCTGGCGGTGGCTTCGCGCACCCCGTCCAGCTTGCGCACTGCCTTCTCAATGATGGCGGCGCAGGCGGCGCAATGCATCCCCTTGACCGGATAGGTGGCCGAGTTTTCCATCGTCACTTGCCTGACAGGTTGTAGATTTTCAGCATTTCCTTGATCGTGCCGTCTTTATCGGCGCTCATGCGCTTCATCAAGCAGGTGTCGAGGTGGCCGGCCAGCAGTTCGCGCTTCACGCTGGTCAGGAAGCCACCGGCGCTATCTGCCTGCTGGATGATGTTGGGGCAGTATTCGTCCGCCTCGATCATGGCAACGACTTTCGCCAGCATCCCTTGGGCTTGGCGGGCGAGCTTCAACGCTTTGGCTTTCTTGGGCGACATATCCTATCTCCTATAACCTGCCACCTAGGTTACTGGTATAAGATAAAGAAATCAATAAGCTGAATAAGCAGCGGCTAGAAATGCTTGATTATAAGCATTTTCCATGCGCTCAAAGATGCGGTGATAGGTTTTCCAGTGCATCCCTTTGGGCTTGGGCGGGTCATCAAGGAACCAGCCGCCACCGATCCGTTCATGCAACCGCTTAGCCCGCAAATGCCGGCGACCGGTAGGCGTTTCAAGCTGCGACTGGTAACAGAGGTTGAGGCAGTGCCGGCAGGCGAAACGGGAGCTAATACCGCCATATAGTTTTATCACGCGCCGCCCACAGCGATGTTGCCCGCCGAGGCCTGTGCAGTGTAGCCAAGGCCTTTGCCCGCCATAGGGGCAGCCAGACCATGAAATCGGGATATGCTGCTCTACCTTCTCACTGCCGTGCCTATAAGCCAGCCGCAGCTCACTATGAGAAGCATTGAACCGGGTTAGGGTGGCGGCGATCAGTCGGCCCTCAGAGCGCCAGTTAATCACCTGCGTTATCGCCGGGGCCAGAAATCCCTCGGCCCAGAGCCAGTTAATGTTAATGGCGATGGCACTTTCACAGGTGGTTTTAGCCATGAGAAAAATCGAAATCCTTTGCCAGTTTTTTGCCTGCCCGTTGATTTCCCAGTATTTTATTTCCTCCATGCGCTGCTATCGCAGCGGTTTAATGAAGGAGCTTGCCTGCGCTGCTTGCTTCGCTGTGGGGAAGGCTACGCGGCGCATCGCAGCCAAGGCGGCACCTTCAAGGCCAGCATGGCCGGCAGCAGGCGGTTGGATAGGGGTTCGGTGGTAGTTATGGCGGATCGGTAAAGGGCTATTCATGAATAGCCCTCATAGCCGGTCGTTGGACATTTTTGTTAATAGGGCGATTTTTGAGGATGACGGCCCAATCCGTCAGTGCTTCAATAAGCTGGTTCCAAGTTTCCTTGGGCAGGTCCACCATTTCATGTATTCTGATTAGGCAGGCGACCATGAAAGTTTTCTGGTCATGGCAGTCCGATACACCCGCAAAAATTGGCAGATATTTAGTAAGAGACGCGTTAAAGGAAGCAATAACGCATCTTAGAACACCCGAAGATATTGATGAGCCTACAACAGCAGAAGCCAGAGAAAAAATTCATCTCGATTATGATCGTCAAGGTGTGGCTGGTAGTCCTAATCTTGTCGATATCATTTTAGAAAAAATCGATAAGTGCACAGTATTTGTTGCTGATGTAACTTTAACTGGTGAAGTTAAACCAGAGCTTGCCAAGCTTTCAGAAAATCCAACTGCAAAAAAACTAATTAATTCAAACGTGGCAATAGAATTAGGCTACGGGTTAAAATCTAAAACGACATTTAATTTTTTAATGGTCTTTAATTCTTATTATGGAAAATATGAAGAACTGCCTTTTGACCTCAGACATAAGGGGGGCGGAATTACATTCCATCTCTCGCCTGAAGCAAGTGCGGATGAAATCAAGAATCAAAAAGCGCAGTTAAAAAATAGATTTATAGAAGCTTTAAAGCCTTATTTAAGTTCCTCGGCAGATGCCAAAAAAATGGATTTTGAAAAAATTCCATCGACTTATTGTGATGCAACTTATTTCACCAAAGAGGAAATTTTAGTAAAAAATGGTGAGCAAGGATTTTTTACTGATCCAACAAAATATAGTTATACGAATACAAAAGATAATTTTTATTATCTCCGTATTATTCCTGAAAAACCGATTGTAGATATATTAAATACAGATTTAATTTCTGCTTTATGTGTGTTCCCCCTTTTAAGTGATTATGATCGCCAAGCGCCAAGCCAAAATTCATTAAATAAGTATGGTGCTATTAAATATAAATTTACCGGCTACAAGCCTGATCATTACGCGCTTATATGTTCAACTCAGCTTTTTAATAACGGAGAAATTTGGTTATTAAGTAATGAGTTTTTTATTTTTGAGAGAAGAGGGGATACAGAGGGTGTTTTTGCAAAATATCCCTTCATACCTATGGGCGCTTTTGAAAAGTCCTTTAAATTTGGGCTAGGTCGTTCTGTATCTGCCAGAACTCAACATTTAAAATTGTCGCTTCCAGCTTCGATTGAGTGCGGAGTTATAGGACTAGAAAACTATTATCTGGGTGTGCCCGGTCAGTTTGTTGGCCCAATATTCAAAGATAAAATAATTCACACAGATCAGTTGAAAAACGACGATGAAAAGGAATTTGATAGAATCCTCCGACCATTTTTTGAAAAGATCTATGATTTGACAGCAAATAAGAGATCTAACTTCGTCAGTTAAGACTAAACATAATTGGAATTCGCTTTTATTCTAACTCCGTGCAAAATCAGCTATAACTCCCCGCATGCGTGAACTGCCTTTTTATCAAATTGATGCCTTCACCGATCAGGTCTTCAAAGGTAATCCCGCCGCGGTGGTGCCGTTGCCGGCGTGGCTGCCCGATGACGTGCTGCATAAAATCGCGATTGAAAACAATCTGTCGGAAACCGCATTCTTTGTGAACGCAGGCGATGCGTTTGAACTCCGCTGGTTCACGGTATTGGAAGAAATTGATCTCTGCGGCCACGCCACGCTGGCCTCGGCCTTCGTGATCTTCAATCATCTGGGCTTTAAGGGCGATACCATCCGCTTCATCACGCGCAAGGCCGGCGATTTATTCGTGCGCCGCGCGGGCGATGAACTCACGCTGGATTTTCCCGAACGCGATCCCCGGCCGGTGGATAAAATCCCGCCGGAACTTGCCGCCGCACTGGGCGGCCATACCCCGCGTGAAGTCCTGATGGCCCGCGATTACGTAGCGGTGTTTGATAACGAAGCGGATATCCGCGCCATCGAACCCAATTATGAGGTCATGTCGAAGCTCGCCATCAATGGCCAGCTGATGCGCGTCTCCGTCACGGCGCCGGGCAACGATGTTGATTTCGTCAGCCGCTTTTTCTGCCCCGGCGATGCCATGCCGGAAGATCCCGTGACCGGCTCCGCCCATTGCCATCTCGTACCCTATTGGGCGAAACGCCTCGGCAAAACCGAATTCACCGCCGCGCAGCTCTCGCCACGTGGCGGCACCTTGCGCTGCCGCCTTGCGAATGGCCGCGTCTATATGACGGGCAGGGCTGTTACCTATCTCTCAGGCACGCTTTTTCTGCCATGAAAGCGCGCACCATCCGCCAAAGCAAAACCCCGCCGCGTGAAGCCATCTGGGGTACCGCCAAAATCGGCGCGCACCGCTTTGTCGTGGCGATCACACCGGAAAAAGAAGTGTGCCGGGTCTCCTATTTGCGCGGGCGCAAGGCGATTGATGTGGTGAGCTTCTGGCAGATGGAATGGCCGCGCACGCGGTTCACCAAAGGCACGGTCCCAAAAAATTTCGTTAAAGCGCCGCTCCTCATGGTCGGCACGCCGTTGCAAAAAGATATCTGGGAAGAAATCATGCGCGTGCCAAAGGGCAAAGTGGCCAGCTACGGCGATATCGCGGCGCGCGCCGGTTATCCCCGCGCCGCCCGGGCGGTGGGCACGGCGTGCAGGCAATGCACCCTCGCGCACATCGTGCCCTGCCAGCGCATTGTGGCTGCGCATGGGCTGGGCGGTTTCGGCGGCGACGGGCTGGCGTTCAAGATCAAGCTGCTCAAGGATGAAGGCGTGCATTACACGCTAAAACGCAGCCGTGACAAAGCGCCCCGCAGCTACAAGGAAAAATCCTTCGAAGATTTTCTGCAGCAGTTCGGTTTTTAATTTATGGACGCGGCGCGGCAATGTCACAATGCCCCGTATGGAAATTTTAGCGGTTCCTTATGAAACTGGCCGGGTGAAAACCTGAACGTAAGAGGCTGAAAAATGCGAGATACCATCCGAAAAGCCGAACGCCGCATGCGCCAGAACATGAACCCGCAGCTCCCCATCGCCGGCACACGCATGGCCCGCGAAGAAGCCCGCGATGAACGGATTATGCGGGGGCTCCGCCGCGCCGACGAAGCCCCGAACGAAGAGTGGGGTACCGATGAATCGCTGAACGACGGCAACAGCGCGTTTTCCAACGAACCCTCCAACGGCAAACGTCCGCGCGGCCAAGCCTTAAGCGATTAAAGATTAGTTCTGTTCCGCCGCCGGGTTGGGCGCGCGGTCGTCATCTTCCTCTTCCACCGGCGGCGGATAGGGCTGGCCGGAATGCAGGGCGCCCAGTTGGCCTGCGAGCGTGCGCGGGATTTCGCCGCGGCAGGCGTTGCTCACGCGCGCATATTCTTCCGGCACGTCCACATGGCGCTGGCGGGCGATGCGCTCGGCTTCCATGCGCTGGCCGAATTCTTCCAGTTTATCTTCCATCTGCGCGTTGAACTGCGCCTTGATGGCATCGAAATCCGGGCCTTCCACCACGCCGATGCTTGTCGCCATCTGCTGGAAAAACTGGCGCGTGGCCGTTACATATTCGTCCAGAAACGTGCGGTCGACTTCCTTGTGCACCATTTCGTGGCGTAAAATTTCATTGAACGCGCAGGTATCTTGCGGAAATTCCCTGGCCACATACACAATGTTATCGACCATCCCCACTTCAATCGTCACGGTTTTCAATGCGGCGCAGGCGGGCTGCGCGCCGCGCGCGGCATAGCCCTGCACGCTCGTGGCCAGCTTGGCCGACAGCTTGGCGGTGGAAAGGCCGACCGGCCATTCCGCGTGCCGGTCGTTGCCCAGGCTGCCTACATCGCGGCCGGCAATCTGGGCGACCTCCAGAAACGATTTGCCGAAGTCGTATTGAATGTCTTCATATACGGGCTTGACGTCCACCTGCACGCTCGAAGCATCGCTGCAGGTGACAAGCGCGTGGGCCGGCACGCCGCCACCCATTAAAAACAAAAGAAGAAAAGCGTTAGTTGCCGGCCAGTGGCGCGCCCACGTCATATCCAGCCTTCCGGGTGTCTTCGATCAGCTGCAGGCGCTGCACGACGATATCGTTCACCTGCCCGTCGCACACCGCGCTCACGCGCTTGTATTCTTCCGGGCTGTCCACGCCCTGCTGGCGCAGGATGCGCGTGGCGTTCATTTCCTCGACAAAGCTGTTCAATTTCACGTTCAAACGCTGGTTGAACTCGGCCTCGATGCGCGCGGGGTCGTTCTCCTGAATGACGCCCATCGTTTTTACGACGTCTTCAAAATAGGTCTGCGCTTTGGCAGCGAATTCATCCAGCATGGCGCGGTCGACCGCCTTGTGTTTTTCTTCATGCGCCAGAACTTCCTTGAACGGGCACGACCGGCTGGGGAATTCCTTGGCGACATAAATTATGTTTTTGGTAAACCCGATTTCGATCTGCAGCCCGCGGATGGAACCGCAGATGCTGTTATCGTAGGGGTTGCGTTTGCTCTGGAACTGGCTGTTCAAACGCACCGCCAGTTCGCCGGCCGAAAGGCCCACCGGCCATTCCACGTGCTGCGAATTCTTGACCCCGCCGCTGGAGGCCAGCTGGCGGATGGTCATCATTGATTCGCGGAAATCATAGCTCACATCGTCAAACGTCGGCGTGACTGTGACAATCGCCGCCGCGCCGTCGGAACAGGAATTGGGCGCCGCATGGCCGGTGCCGGCGGCAAAGAGAATTAAAAAACAAACGATTGCGCGGAATGTGGCAGGGCGGCGGAAAACAATCATCGGCGATCAGCCTGTAACAGTGAGCCAGTTTAATGAGTTGTTAAGACTGGCAAAACATATTGAAGAAAGCACTAACATTTATCATTCTTGGCTATCGCTTCGCGCAGCGATTCTCCTGGTTTAATCAACTGAAATAATGGTCATGCAGCTTACCCGGCGTCGCCTTTTATGTCTCGGCCTTGCCACCACCTTCAGCCTCACGCTGCCGGCGCCGCTGTGGGCGGCCGGCCAGCTTAAAAAAGGCAAGGCCGTGCTGCCCGAACGCAAGCCCAAGGCGCCGCGCCTCATCATGATCGACCCCGGCCATGGCGGCCACGACCCCGGCGCCATTGGCACCCGCGGCACGCTGGAAAAGCATGTGACGCTGGATGTCGCCCGCCAGTGCGCCGCCGCGCTCTCCGAGAAAACCGGCATCATCGCCCGGCTCACCCGCAACGACGACGAATTTTTGCCGCTCACCGAACGCGTGGCCCGCGCGCGCGAAGCGAAGGCGGATTTCTTTATTTCCATCCATGCCGACAGCGCCCCGGATTCCGATGCGCGCGGGCTTTCCGCCTACAGCCTTTCCGATAAAGGCACCGATGAATTCGCCCGCCAGCTCGCCAAACGCGAGAACAGCGTGGATGAAGTGGGCGGCGTGGAACTCAAGGATACCGATCCGGATGTCGCCGCCATTCTCATGGATCTCACTGTGCGCCATACCCGGAACGCCGCGCTGAAGGCCAAGCGCCATATTGTGTCGGGTATCGGCCATGACTGGCGCTTGCTGGAAAACCCCATGCGCGCGGCGAACTTTGCCGTGTTGCGCGCGCCGGATGTGCCCTCGCTGCTCATTGAAACCGGCTTTCTCTCCAGCCCCAAGGATGAAAAGCTGCTCGCCAGCCCCACGGAACGCCAGCGCGTCGCCCGGCTGCTGGCCCGGGAACTCGGCGAACTCATGCACGCCGCGCCGTTTGCGTAACTACTTTTAAGCCCCTCCCGCCGGGAGGGGGTGGGGAGGGAAACCCTCTCCCTTATGTGAATTCCCGCCATGGATAGGATTGCCCGCCCCTAACCCCTCCCGAAGGGAGGGGAATGACGTTGCGCCTTGCGGTGGGCAAGCCGATACCCTATTTTACCGCCCGTCTTGAGCTAAGGGTTTTGGGCCGTGCGGCGTTCAGCCATTTTGTGTGTGGGTGTGTTTGTAGCGGGCATGTTTTTTGCTCCGCTCCCTGCGTTTGCCCGCGAAGCGAATGAAGATGCCAACCGCACCTTCGTGGAAGCCATCAAACTGGTGCGCCGCGCCAATGTGACCCTTGATACACGGGAAGCCGTGCGCCTGCTGCGCGGTGCCGACGACCTTATCAAAAAAATCATCGCCGATTATCCCGAGAGCACGCTGGCTGTTCAGCTTTCTACCAACCAGTTCATCGGCGATTTTGATTATATGGAATTCAAGAGCCGCATCCGTGGGCTTTCTTGCGAGCGCGGCAGTTATGTGGAAGATTTCCTGTCGGAATACGGCATCAGCACCGCGACCGGCCCCACGACGGAAGCCTGCTTCCTCTATCGCACCGAAACCCTCATGACGCCGATTGAAGAGCCGCTGACTGCCGCGCGGCCCGACTGGCTGAGTTTAGCGGTTGCTTATTATTTATACGGTCAGCAGGAACGCGCCCGTGAGATTGTGCTGCCGTTTTTATCGTTATTGCGTAAAAGCAGCGCGACGCCGGATACGCAGGACTCGTTCGTATTTCTGGCGCGCACACTGGCGCTCACCGGCGCGTTCGATCAGGCGCTGCGCATGGCGGAGCGTATCAATGACTGCACCAACCGGTTGAACCTGGTTTCGGAATTGATGAAAATCACGTTGAGCCAGGGCGATAATAACGGCGCCAAGCTGCTCGCCGACCAGATCAAGGATTACGTCGATACCAACCAGTGCAACTGGCAAAAAGGTTTAGCCGCGCAGGCGCTGTTCCTCACCGACCGCAAGGGCGATGCCAAGATCATTTACGAGAAGGCCGCGGCCGAACAATACAGCGCCGTGAAGCCGGAAGAACGCGCCGAGACTACGCCGCCGGATTTAGTCATGGCCGCCGGCCTGATGGATGACCCGGCCACGACGATTGCCATGCTGCGCGCCGTGATGGATCGCAACCCGTGGGTGGTTGCCCCTGCGCTGGAAGAACTGGCGGAGCGCGAATACTACGCGCCGGTCATGGATTTTGTGGATGATATCAAGGAACCCGAACGCCGCGCCGAAGCCTATGCCGCGCTGATTAGCGTGTTCGTCAAGAAGAACGAGAGCAAGCGCGCGACCAGCCTGATGAGCAAGCTCAACGAAATTCACGTGACGCCCGCGCAGGCCTTCCAGCAAAGCCAGCTCCTCGCCCTCAAGGCCTATGCCGAAAAGCAGTATTATAAAGACGAGCGCTGGCGCGATACGTTCCAGTCGGCCGTGAACGCCGCCGAACGCGTCGACGAAGAAAACCGCACGAAACTTCTGCCACCGTTGCTCGCCACGCTGATGCAGATCAAGACCAACAAACGCATGCTGGGCGACTGATTTTCGCGGCGTTTTGCATACCCCGTTATGTGTTCCACGTGGAACATTCTTCCAAGCGTTTGAGCGCTCACACCAATTATTTTTGCAAGCGCGGGCTTTATTACAGAAAATTTTTAGCGGATAGCTTGTTCGTATTCCTCTCCCCTTGAGGGAGAGGTTAGGTGAGGGGTCGGGAATGCTGGGGGAGTTGTTAGCCAGCGGAGCGAAGAAACCCCCTCACCAGCAAGAACTAAGGCTTGCGAAGGCGCAAACCTAAGTTCTTGCAACCTCTCCCGCAAGGGGAGAGGGAAATTAGGGAGCATTCCTTTTTATAAATT
>JBEHYA010000022.1:0-24758 GCA_048498415.1 Pseudomonadota bacterium | reverse complement strand
TGCAGAATTTTTTTGTGGCGTGCATGCGTGGTGACGCCGCGTTTGGTACGAGCCATGGGAGATCTCCTCTAATCCGGTTTATTCGTTGCGCAGGTAATGCTTGATGATGTTGTCGCCATCGGTCTTGAACAGAACCGTGGTGCCGCGCGCATCGCGCTTCATCGACTGCGGGCGGTTGCGCAAGCGGTGACGCTTGTTCGATACGCCAGCCTTTACCTTGCCGGAGGCGGTGACCTTGAATCGCTTCTTGGCCCCGGAATGGGTCTTGATCTTGGGCATTTGGGTCTCCATTAAAGCGCTTCTTCATCACCCGGTTGTGCGCACTTCGCGCACAGAGGGTTATGAAAAAACTAGTTACGACGTTTGGGCAGCCCTAACTGGCCCGACATCAGAAGGCGCTGTTCTAGCAGCCCTTTTGCCTTGAATACAAGGCCTTATCCTGCTTTTTGCTTTCGGGTTTTCCGGCTAGAATGCCGGCCATAGCATATTAAGTTATTGATTTAAAAAGATATTTTTATGTCCGCAATCTCCGGCCAAACTATCGCCGCCCTCTATACTGATTATGTCGCCCGCGCCAATGTGGGCACGGATTTCGCCAAACCGCTGCCGCTGGGGCTGATCACGGCGGAACCCGGCCCCAAACAGATTACGCTGGAACAGCTGGCGCAGATCGACCACGCGCTGGAAGACCAGGGCATTTGCATCGAAGGTTTTCGCGGCGCCGGCGAGAGCTGCTTTGTGGTGACCGTGAAAGACGGCCACAAAGACAAACGCGTTTTGAAACTGCGCCGTAACAGCATCGATTACCGCGAACTCCCCGCTATCGTGCTGCGCCCCGAAAGCACGTTTGCGCTGTTCAGGGAAACCGGCGTGACCGGCCTGCAGGCCGAGCGCGAGCCGGAGGCGATTGAACTCACCGACCCGCTGGAGCGCATCGGGATTGCCTTGCATCTCATCCACGCCGGCACGCATGTGTTCAGCGATGCCGATTTTAAAAATCTCGGCCGCGTCAAGGGCAAGCTGGCGGTTCTCGACAGCGGCGAATTCGTGCAGCGCGACCTGGCAAACGTGCGCCGCGTCTATGCCGCCACCATCGCCCAGGATCTGGATTATCATTTCATGCTGCGCCCTAATGAACGAATGGAACGCGTAACCGCGCATCCCGATTTCGTCATGCTGGCGGGCGCGGCGCCCTTCGATGTGCTGCATCATTTGCCCAAGCGTTCGCGCCTGGCCGTGGCCGGCCCGTTCGATGCCGCGCCGGGAAGCCGCCTGCGCGCCAGAGGCTATAAATTCTATTCCTTCATCTTTGATAAGGAGCAGGTGGTTGGCGGCCCGGCGATTGCCGCGCAGCTTGGCCTTCTCCCCTTCCCGCCCACCGGCAAACTCGAAAACCGCCCCGGCCACCCGCGGCTGGATCATGGATGAGACATGAACACGGTTGTGCTCAGCGATATCGCCGAAGAAATCCGCGACCTCCTGGAATCAAGCGAAGCCGATCTCGCCGCCGTGATCGCGGAAGAACCATCCGAAGAAACGCCCGAACGCTTGCTGGGTTTCATGCAGCACAGCTATTTCATGCTGGGCGTGCAGGCGCATTACCGCGACGCCGAACATTTCATGCACCTTTTCCTGTGGACGAAAATAAGCCTGGGCCTCGACGATAAAGCCGTGCTGCCTTTCATGATGGATGATAAAATCAGCAGGGAAAAACTGGCCTCGCTTTCAAAAGAAGCCGCCCGCGCCCTTTTCATCGAATGCCTGGCCGATCACATGGCCGCGAACTTGATCGATGCCGAAGAAGTCCTCACCGCCAAGCGCCCGGCCGGCGTTTTATCGCCCGTGCCGCGCCGCAAAGATTTGAATTAATTCACGCGGGCCTCAGCCACCCGCACGCCCCTGCGCAGGCAGGGGCCCGGGCAGTAACGATCTGGGTTAACTGAAAGCCTTTTTCTCACATTTAAATATAAAGAATGCCTTATAAAACCCTCCCCCCTCGCGGGGGAGGTTGCAAGAACTTAGGTTTCGCGACTTCGCGAAGCCTTAGTTCTTGCTGGTGAGGGGGTCGCTTTCTCTCCGCTAGGAAATTCTCCCAGCATTACCGCCCCCGCCCCTAACCCCTCCCGCGAGGGGAGGGGAATTGGAACGCACATAATTTAGGCGACTTTCTCTTTTTCTTCGGCCGCGTCGTGCTCGACCTTCAGGGCTTCATGCGCGGAAAGCGCAGCCGCCGTCACAATATCCGAGACCGTCGCGCCCATGCCCACAATCTGCGCCGGCGCGTTCAGGCCCTGCAAGAGCGGCCCGATCACCGTGCCCTGCTTGCCGCCCATCATCTTGGAAAGCAGCTTGGTGGCAATGTTCGCCGATTGCAGCGAGGGCATGATCAGCACATTGGCCGGCCCCGTCAGGCGCGAGAACGGATAGAGGCGCTTCATCAGGTCATAATCCAGCGCCACATCCGGCGACATCTCGCCTTCATATTCGAAATCCACTTCCAACTCGTCCAGACGCGCCACGGTATCGCGCATCAATTGCGCGCGTGGGCTATGCAGCTGGCCGAAGCTGGAATAGGAAATAATCGCAATACGGGGCGTGTGGCCCATGCGCCGCGCGAATTCGGCGCTGTGCTTGGCAACTTCCGCCAGACGATCCGGGCCGGCATTCATGCCAACAGCGGTATCGGATAAAAACACCGTGCGCTGCGGGGTCACGCACATCGAGATACCAAACGCGCTGTCGGGCGTCTTGGCGTCGATGGCTTTCTTGATGTCTTCAAAGCAGGTATTGAAATTGCGGGAGAGGCCGGTGATCATCGCATCGGCATCGCCATGCGCGATCATGCAGGCGGCAAACACGTTGCGCTGCTGGTTGACCATGCGCTGGCAATCGCGCTTGAGGGCGCCGCGGCGCGCCAGACGCTTGAACAGATAATCCGCATATTTCTGGTTGTGCTGCGAAAGACGCGCATTGTGAATTTCAATGCCGGCGCCCGCCACCAACCCTAATTGCAGCAATTTATCCTTCACGACTTCTTCGCGCGCGATCAAAACCGGCGTGCCGTACCCGGCATCGCGGAACGCAATCGCGGCGCGGATCATGCGTTCTTCTTCGCCTTCCGCAAACACCACGCGCTGCGGGTTATTACGTAGACGCGTAAACGCCAGTTCCAGCGTGTCGGCTGTGGGGTCAAGGCGTGAACGCAAGGCCGCCCGGAACGCCTTTTCGCTCTCAATGGGTTTGCGCGCAACGCCCGTTTCCACGGCGGCTTTCGCAACCGCCAGCGGCACTTCCACGATCAGGCGCGGATCGAACGGCACGGGAATAATATAGTCCGGGCCGTAACGCAGGCGCCTTCCATACGCGGCATCCACTTCATCCGGCACGTCTTCCTTGGCAAGCTTGGCCAGCGCTTTCGCCGCCGCGATCTTCATCGCATCGTTAATGGTGCGCGCGCGCACATCCAAAGCGCCGCGGAAAATATAGGGAAAGCCCAAAACGTTATTGATCTGGTTCGGGTAGTCCGAACGGCCCGTCGCAATGATCGCATCGGGGCGCACTTCACGCGCCAGCTCCGGCTTGATTTCCGGGTTCGGGTTGGCCATCGCGAAAATGATCGGGTTCTTCGCCATGCCCTTGACCATGTCGGGCGTCACGCAATTGGCCACCGATAAACCCCAGAACACATCCGCGCCGCGCAGCGCGTCGGTCAGCGTGCGGTCTTTGGTATTCGCCGCATGCGCGCTCTTCCACTGGTTCATTTCCTCGGTGCGGCCCTGGTAAATCACGCCCTTGGTATCGCACATGATCACGTTGTCATGCGGCAGGCCCATGCTTTTGATGAGCTCCACGCACGCAATCGCCGCCGCGCCCGCGCCGTTCACAACCAATTTAATATCTTTGATATTCTTGCCCGTGATATCCAGCGCGCTAATCAAACCCGCGGCGGAGATAATCGCCGTGCCATGCTGGTCATCATGAAACACCGGAATATCCATGAGTTCGCGCAGACGCTGCTCGATCATGAAGCATTCGGGGCTCTTGATGTCTTCCAGATTAATGCCGCCAAAGCTGGGGCCGAGCAGCTTCACGCAGTTAATGAACTCTTCCGGGTCCTCGGTATCCACTTCGATATCAATGGAATCCACATCAGCAAAGCGCTTGAACAGCACGCTTTTGCCTTCCATCACCGGCTTGCCCGCCAGCGCGCCAAGGTTGCCGAGGCCCAGCACCGCCGTGCCGTTGGAGATCACGGCCACCATATTGCCGCGCGCGGTATAATCATAGGCCTTATCGGGGTTTTCCTGAATGGCAAGGCAGGGCGCGGCAACGCCGGGGCTATACGCCAGCGCCAGGTCGCGCTGCGTGGTCAGCGGCTTGGTGGGAATAATCTCGAGCTTGCCCGGGCGGCCCGCGGCGTGCATCGCCAGCGCATCGGCATCCAGATTCCGGTTATTCGCGTCGGCCATGGCAGCTTGTCTCTCAGAATTAGCGATTAATATTGGTTACCGTTTTCGCTAATTCGGCCAGTAAAGCCAAGCCTTTTTAGCAATTCTGCTGTGCAGTTGCGAGAAAGCCTTACACCATGCGCGGCGGCGCGATCACATAGCCTGTATGCACCGGCGAAAGCCGGTGCCCATCGTCCCCTATTTTGATTGCGGATGGATGGGCCCCGTTTTGCGGGCGGGGCATACAACGATTACGGCGTCGCCAATGGCCGGGCGAAAGAGGGCTGCGCGCGCGGCACAATGTTTTCCGCAACGCCGCCCTGGGCGAACGCGCCGGTCGTCACATTAAAAACCGGCAGGCGCGTGGCCGTATCCCAGGGCACGCCGTCGGGCGTCATGATCACCTGTGCCACGCTATATTTCTGTTTTGAGAAACCATCATCGATGCCGCCATTATCATAGATGGTCGCTTTGTCTTTGGCGATGGTAATGCCCACATCTTTGAGCTGCTTGACGACCAGATCGGCATAAGGCCCTTTCAGCTGTTCATTCAGCTGGGCGCGGGTTTCCGCCGTCATGGGATAGGTTTGTGTGTGGGGTTCGCGGAACGCGCCGTGCATCACGCCGTAAATAATCGCCGCCTTGCCGCCGCGTTTCGCAAGCTCGTCCAGCGCATAACGCGTCACGCCCTTATCGTTGAGCACACGCATTTCAAGGCCGCCCGACGCCTCGATGCCCAGCGTATAATCCATTTTATCAATGCCCAGCACGGCCACGCCGGCCTTGCGCGCCTGCACCATGACACCGGCCAGCAGCGCGATGCCGTCGCGGGTCGCCGCGTCGCTGCGCATTGGCTTGCCATCGGCATCGAAGCTGAAGAATCCGTAATCCAGTTCATTAAACCGCGCCGCGAGCGCCGGCCCGAACTGCGCGGGCGACATCTTGCCGTTGTTGAATGCTTCCAGCACGTCATTGAATTCGCGCGGCAGTTCCAGGAACAGCGTTTTGCGCCCGGCATCCGCCATCGCCTGCAGGCTCTCGCCGCGCATGGCATAGCCGCGCACACCCTGCACATTGTGGTTGCTGTCCCAGAAAATCTGGATGTCGTTATTCCTGTTGTCTTCCAGATAATTTTTGAACGCGGGAGAAATGCTTTGGTCGGGGCCGGCCATTGAAAATGCTTTTCCTGAAAATTAAAAAAGCATTATGCCGCGCCCGCTTTAAAACCCCCTTAATGGCATGAAAACCCTTGTTTTTTATGGGTTTTGGCGCCCGTGCCGCGGCAGGGAAATTACTGCAGCCGGAACTCGCGCACCGCGCGGAACGCGCCGGGATCCAGCGGCGCGGCGACCGCCACTTTCACATGCGTGATTTTGCCGTCTAATTCCCGCTGCCAGAAATCAATGAAACGCCGCAGGATCGGATACCGCGGCACATCATCCAGCTGCTGCCAGATATATTCCTGCAAAAAAGCTGGATGATCGGGAATGCGATAAAGAATGGACGCCGTGGTAAGCCGCCAGCCGGCCATGCTTTTAATGAAATCATCTGAAGGCGTAATCAGACCATCCATACCCCCATCATCACCTTGTCAGGACCAAAAAATCGTTAAAAAGACAATGCGCGCATGTCCCTGCGCAGGCAGGGACCCATCTAACCAACCGCTAGCTCGTTGAAATATGGGCCCCTGCCTGCGCAGGGGCATACATCGCCTTTTCAATTAAATCGGCTGTTGAAACCCCCGGCCAAAGCCTCTATATCCTCTGGCACTCGGGGGGCCAGAGTGCTAACGCCTCGGCTAAACCCGCAGAAAACAAAGGTTAAACACTATTACAGGAGCATCTCATGAAATTCCGTCCGCTGCATGACCGCGTAGTTGTGCGCCGCCTGGAGTCCGAAGAAAAGACGGCCGGCGGCATCATCATCCCCGACACCGCCAAGGAAAAGCCGCAGGAAGGCGAAGTGATCGCGGTGGGCCCCGGTGCCCGCGATGAAAACGGCAAGATTGCCCCCCTCGATGTCAAGACCGGCGACCGCGTGCTGTTCGGCAAATGGTCGGGCACCGAAGTCAAGATTGATGGCCAGGATCTGCTCATCATGAAAGAAAGCGACATCATGGGCGTGATCGACGGCGCCGCCGCGAAAAAGAAAGCCGCCTAATTCAATTTTCTCAAACGGAGTAAAATAAAATGACTGCCAAACAAGTTGTCTTCCACGCCGATGCGCGTGAAAAAATGCTCAAGGGTGTCGATATTCTCGCCGACGCCGTGCAGGTCACGCTGGGCCCCAAAGGCCGCAACGTGGTCATCGAAAAATCCTTCGGCGCCCCGCGTTCCACCAAAGACGGTGTGACGGTTGCCAAGGAAATTGAACTGGCCGACAAGCTGGAAAACATGGGCGCGCAGCTGGTTAGAGAAGCCGCCAGCAAAACCAACGATTACGCTGGCGACGGCACCACCACCGCCACCGTGCTCACCCGCGCGATTGCCCGCGAAGGCATCAAGGCGGTAGCGGCTGGCATGAACCCCATGGATCTGAAGCGCGGCATCGATATGGCCGTGGAAGCCATGGTCGAAGAAATCAAGAAAGCCTCGCGCAAAGTGAAGTCGAATGACGAAATCAAGCAGGTTGGCACCATCTCCGCCAACGGCGATAGCGAAGTCGGCGGTTTCCTCGCGCAGGCCATGGAAAAAGTCGGCAATGAAGGCGTCATCACGGTAGAAGAAGCCAAGAGCCTCGAAACCGAGCTTGAAGTCGTGGAAGGCATGCAGTTCGACCGCGGCTATGCCAGCCCATATTTCGTCACCAACGCCGACAAGATGATCGCGGAACTTGAAGATCCGTTCATTCTTCTCCACGAAAAGAAGCTCTCCGGCCTGCAGCCGTTGCTGCCTGTTCTGGAACAGGTTGTGCAGTCGGGCCGTCCGCTGCTCATCATCGCGGAAGAAATCGAAGGCGAAGCGCTGGCCACGTTGGTGGTCAACAAGCTGCGCGGCGGCCTCAAGGTAGCCGCTGTTAAAGCGCCCGGTTTCGGCGATCGCCGCAAGGCGATGCTGGAAGACATGGCGATCCTCACCGGTGGCCAGGTTATTTCCGAAGATATCGGCATCAAGCTGGAAAACGTTTCCATGCAGATGCTGGGCCGTGCCAAGCGCGTGCGCATTGATAAAGACAACACCACCATCATCGATGGCGCTGGCAAGAAGAAGGATATTGAAGCGCGCTGCGCCCAGATCCGCCAGCAGGTGGAAGACACCACCAGCGATTATGATCGTGAGAAGCTTCAGGAACGTTTGGCCAAGCTGGTGGGCGGCGTTGCCGTCATCCGCGTGGGCGGCGCGACGGAAGTTGAAGTGAAGGAACGCAAGGACCGCGTGGATGATGCCATGCACGCGACCCGCGCAGCCGTGGAAGAAGGCATTCTCCCCGGCGGCGGCACCGCGCTTCTCGCGGCTTCGCAGGTACTTGATAAAATCAAGACCACGAATGACGATCAGCGCCGCGGCATTGATATCATTCGCCGCGCCGTGCAGGCGCCGGTCCGTCAGATCGCCCAGAATTCGGGCGTGGATGGTTCGGTCATCGTCGGCAAACTGGTCGATAGCAAGAAAGCCAACTATGGCTACAACGCGCAAAGCGGCGAGTTCGTGGACATGGTGGAAGAAGGCATCATCGATCCCGCCAAGGTGGTTCGCGTGGCGCTGCAATCCGCAGCCTCCGTTGCCGGCCTCCTGATCACCACGGAAGCCATGATCGCCGAAAAGCCTGAGAAAAAGGCTGCTGGCGGCGCCGGCGCAGCCGGTGGCATGGGCGGCATGGGCGATATGGATTTCTAAGTTCAGCGCAGCTGAACTTAGCCCTGCGAAGCTGCTTGGCGAAGCACGGGTCGCTCAATACCCAAATAAAAACCCCGGGCCAAAACCCCGGGGTTTTTTATTGTATGCCCCGGCGAAAGCCGGGGCCCATTTATCAGCATTGCGTGCGCGGATGGATGGGCCCCGTTTTTCAACGGGGCATGCACCTGTTTCGCCAATTAACCATCTTGCACCGCGCGCCCGGCCCCAATACTTTCGGCGTTTCGTGTTATAGTGCTGGCCAACGCGTTAATCAGGATTAGATTATGAGTGCCATGACCCCATCCGCCCCTTCGCAACGGGACACTTTGTCCTACAACCTTTTCACCGCGCGGCGCGACGATCCGGCCTGCGTGCGCGCGGCGGCAATCGTGCAGAAAGATGGCAGCATCCGCACCGTCAAATTCACCGACCAGATGACGCTTTTAAACGATGATATGGAACGCGATTATCTGAATCGCGGGGACGTTGTCGCCTGGCCGCACCAGATCGTGCATTTTACCACGGATACCAGACGCATTGACGGCAATTACAAATTGCTGCGCACGGATGAGCTGGATCTTTCAGGCTTTGATGCTGATACCCGCCGGCGCATTCTTATCGCCTATCACACGGCAACGGTTCCCACCAAGGAAGACCGCCGCAAGCTGAACTTTCGCGCCATTGCGCCGGCCAACGATATCACCGTCGCCAAAGAAATTCTGCGCAAGAACGCCGAACTTCTGGCGGCGCATCCGCCGCGCCGTCCCAAGCCGCGCCCGGCCGCCCCTGCTGCGGCTTTTGAACGCACCTAAAAATGTAAAATGGTTTGTTTAGCGGCGCCCCCTGCGGGCGGCGTTACCAGTCGATGCCCCAGGTGCCCGTGCCCTTGGTCTGGCCATAGCTCACGGCATCGTTATAGCTGCCGGCGGTGCTTTCGTTGCCCTGGCCATCGCTATAGAACCAGCCGCCCTGGTTGGCGTTGTAATAAAGCCCGCCGCTGCCGCCACCGCCACCACCGCTGCTCTGCTGCCGCGTGCAGTTATCAGCGGTACTGGTGGTTGTCTTGCTGTCGCACTGTTCGGTCTTATTGTTCCATGTGTAGGCAATGGTGGTGGTCACTTTCTTGTTGCCGCTATAGCCCGATGGGCACGCCTCGGTCTTGGTGCTGACGTCGTCGGGCGGGCAGCAGTCGCCTTTTACAGTGGTCTTCACCCATTTATGGCAGCCGTTGCTATACGCCGTATTGGGATCGCAGATATAGGTTTCGGCGCGGTTATAACCGGCTTTACCGGTCACGTTCAGGCTCACGCGGGTATTCTGGCCTTTCTTTTCGCCGCACACCTTGGGGTAATCGGCGGCGCGGCAGCCATCGACCAGGTCCACTTCCGACGGGTGATGGCTCACGAACGCGTTCCATTCCACCGCCGTGCGGCCGGGCACGAGATAGGATTTCTGCCCGTCATTATCGATGAAGCCGCAGAAGCCCCAGATCTGGATCAGCTGGTTCGCGTTGTTTGAATGGCCGGGATAGGCGATGGTTTTATCCGTGCCTTTGTCATAGGTATTATAAACTTTTTTGCTGGCATCGCCCTGCGGCGAATATGTTTTGTTGGGGCCGCTATTGTCATCGTGGGTCTGCGCGATCATCTGCACCCCGCCATCGGTGGAAACGGCCGCGGTGTTGTTCGCAGCAAAAGCCGGCATGGCAAGCGCCAGCACAAGCGCGATCGCAGGACCCAGATGGCTAAAAGACATACGCTTCATAAATCTAACCCCATAAAATGCGGCAATATGGGTCAAATTTTAGCAATGAACGCTTAAGAACCAGTTATTTGCGCTATAAACGCCTGTTTTTATTGCCAGATACAGGCTTTATCGCTCATCGCGATCAGCCATTCGCTGCCGGTGCAGATGCAAATATACCTGGCCCGCGTGGCGATGATGGCGCCGATGTTTTGCTTTTCGCAAACCAGCGGCGGGCTTTTCTGCAGGGCAAGGCGGGCATAGGGCACCGGCTGCAGGGCGGCCTGCGCTTCTTCCGCTTTCCGCTCTTCCCACTCGATGGCTTTGGGTGTCAGCGCGGGCGGCTTGTCGGCGTCCGCGCGCGCGGCGCGGTCGGCGGTATAAACATCATCCTCCGGCGAAGGCGTGGCAGCGGCGGGGTCCGGCGCCGCATCCGCCGCGGCATCGGGGATGGAATCCGGCGCGCTGTCGGGCGCGGCCAGGGCGGGCGGGGCGGCCATCAATAAAAGCAGGCCAAGGATTAAAGCCGGTTTGAACATGGTTTTTGGCGGCGGACAGGGCATAAGGAAACCAGCTCCGCAGGATAGAAAACAATCATTTAAATATGATTTACCCCTGCCAAACCCTCCATGGCGGATAAGGGCCCCTTTAATTAACCAATAAAATCAGGGAAAACCGCTTCATTGCTTGACAGATAACCGGCCAAACCCCTAAAACACGGCCTGTTTAGATATCTAGCTTTATAAGGTTTTTCCCATGTCACGTGTTTGCGCCGTTACCAAAAAGCGCGTTCTGGCCGGTAACAAAGTCAGCCACTCCAACCGCAAGACGCGCACGCGTTTCCTGCCCAACCTGCAGGTCGTCTCGTTCCCCAGCGAATTGATGGGAACCTCCTATCGCCTTCGCCTCACCGCGAACGGCATCCGCACCGTTGAAAAGCGCGGCGGTCTGGATGCGTATGTGCTCGCCGCCAAAGCCGCCGAGCTCGACGAAGATCTGAAGGTGCTCAAAAAGCGCCTTCTCGCCGCGCAGGCCCGCAAGAAAAAAGCGGCTTAAGCGTTCCGGCGTTTGCCGGGCTTACCAATGATTACATTTACCCCCACGTTCACCGACGCAGGCACAACCGCCCGGCGCGGCCGTATCGTCACGCCCCATGGCGTGGTAGAGACGCCAAACTTCATTTTCTGCGCCACGAAGGCCGCCATCAAAGGCCTTTCCATGGAGTGCATGCAACGCGCGGGCGCCGAGATCATTCTCTCAAATACCTACCATCTCATGCTGCAGCCCGGCGGCGAACTGATCGGCAAGATGGGCGGCCTGCATGAATTCACGCGCTGGAACGGGCCCATGCTCACCGATAGCGGCGGGTATCAGGTGTTCTCCATGGCGTGGGGCGGCATCTCGGATGAGGTGAAAGGCCGCAACGGCGCCAAACGCCCGAACACGGTTTTGAAAATCGATGAAGACGGCGTGCTGTTTCAATCGTATCTCGATGGCGAGAAAATTCTGCTGACCCCTGAAAGCTCCATGCTGCTGCAGCGCCAGATGGGCGCCGATCTCATCATGGCGTTCGATGAATGCACCGCCTTCCATCACGATCATGCGTATACTGCTGCCAGCGTGGAACGCACCCACCGTTGGCTGCAGCGTTCCATCGATGCCTTCGCCAAACTGAACGGCGATAAAAAACAGGCGCTTTACGGCATCATCCAGGGCGCGCATTACCGCGACTTGCGCGAGCACGCGTCGGATGTTGTTACTCAGCAGGATGTGTTCGGCCTTGCCGTGGGCGGCTCGTTCGGCCAGACCAAGCAAAGCCTCTATGATATTTTAGAATGGTGCCAGCCTTACTTGCGCCGCGACGGCCAGCCGCATCGGCCGGTGCATTTATTGGGCATCGGCGATATCGCCGATATTTTTGTGGGCATCACGCGCGGTATCGATACCTTCGACTGCGTGCAACCCACGCGCCTTGCCCGCCACGGCTGGGCGCTGATGCCCGATGAACCCGGCGGGCGCATTAACCTGCGCAATGCGCGTTTCCGCGAAGACAAAACCCCGCTCGATCCCGCACATCACCACCGCTACACATCCGAATTTTCGCGCGGCTATCTGCATCATCTCATCAAGGCGCAGGAACTGCTCGGCATCCAGATTTTAGTGGAACACAATGTATCGGTGATGACGCGCCTGATGCGCGAAATCCGCGTAGCGATTGAAACGGGCACATTAGAGCAATGCGCCAAAAAATGGCTCGCCACCCAGCCCGAAGGCCAGCTCACCAAACAGTTCGGCGATCCGGGCTAACTCCACTTGTCATCCCGCGCGTGACGCGGGATCCCATGGTAACCTATCCGATAAAAAGAAAATCAAATGGGATCCCGGATCGCGCTAACGCTTGTCCGGGATGACAGCCATGGCCGCGTAAACGGCTTAATGCAGATTGAAAATCCAGTTGATGGTATTGGCCGTCGCGCTCGAGCAGGCGGTGTTGGCGGACGTAATGGTGAAATGCGAAGGCATGGTCACCACCGTGCCGCCGCTGTTCACATTGACCTGGTAAAGGCCGGGCAATTCGCCGCCGGTGGATTTGGTGAGAAGGTTCGCGCAGGCGTCGCGTTGCAGCGTATTGAAGGTGATGTAAAACCGCGAGGCGCCGCCGGTAATCGCGGTATAGACCGCCACCGCCCCGCCCCACGGCGTCACGGGCGCGACCGGCGTGGTGCCGGAAGCCACCATTTCCTGCGGCCAGACTTCCGTCGCCAGCGTCGTCGTCACGTTGGTTTGCGCCGTGATCGCCAGCGTGCCGATGCGCTGGTACGACTGGCGTAAATTGGCGCTCAGTTCCTGCACCTGCTGAATGGCTTTGTTCTGCCGCCCGCTTTCCTGCACGCTGCCGGCCAGAAGCCAGATGGCGGCCACAATCACGCCCACCACGCCCAGCACGATCGCGGATTCAATCAGCGTAAAGCCTTTTACAGACGATGTTTTTACAGACGATGGGGAATGGTGGCGTGGCATGGGCGGCATCCTCAGTGCATATAGAAAATCCAGGAAACGTAATTGGTCGCGCCGGCGATGTTGCAGTAGGTGGTAGCGGTATTCACGCCGATATGGCTTGGCATCACCACCGGGTTCGCGCCGTTGGTATCAATGCGGTAGAGCGCGGGGATTTCGTTGTTCGATGTTCGGGTCAGCAGGTCCACGCAGGCCTGGCGCGGCAGGCTATCGTAAATGATCGTGAACACGTCGCCCACCGCGGGGGTGGATGTCCAGACCTGCACGCCGCCGCCCCACGGGTTATAGGGCGTGGTGGCGCCGCTGGGCGCGATCATGGAGGGATAGACTTCCACCGGCAGCGTGGTCGTCACGTTGGTTGCCGTCGTTACCGCCAGCGTGGCGAAGCGCTTGTAATATTTTTTCAGATTGGAACTGAGCTGCTGCACGCCCTGCACGGCCTGGGTGACCCGCGCCGTTTCCTTCACAATGACCGCACCGCCCCAGATGGCCGAGACCACAATGCCCAGCACCGCCAGCACAATCGCCGCTTCAATCAGCGTGAAGCCTTTGGCAGGCGCGCGGCGCGAACGGGAAAGGGGCGAAAGCATCGGCGGGAACGTCCTTTATAAAGTGCCCGCCAGTGTGCCGGGCAATCCTTTAGCAAACTTTAAAAACTCATTGCGCAGCGCCGGGCCGCGGGGCGGCGGCGGGCGTTTTTGCCGTTGATTTCGCTGGCTTTTTGGCAACCGCTTTCGGCAGCGACGCGCCCGGCCGGTAGGAACGCGTGGGCGTGACCGGCTTCGTCAGTTTTTTGAATGCGGGCTTTGCCGCGGGCGGAGCGGCCTTGGGCGGAGCGGCGGGTGCCGGCACCGCCTTGCCGGCGGGTTTAAGCGGCTTGTGCATAATCGCTTTCGGCGTGACCGGCGGCAGATGCGTGACGCCGCGCGTCACGGTGGGCGTGGGCGATGGCGCCGTCATAACCGGCACGCGCGCGCCCTTCGCGCTGGAGCGCACCAGCACGGGCTTGGGCTGCGGGCGCGGCATTTCTTCATACCGCGATTGCGCGCCCCCGCCATCTTCGCGGCCGCGTTTCACTTCCCAGCCGCGCACGGGCCCGACATCCACATGCACGTGGCCGTTATCCGGATACAGCGCCACGCCGCCGCGCTGCATGGTTTTGGCCACCAGCTCCATCACATGCGCATTCATATCCGCCATGCGGATGTCGGCGGCCATGCCGCGTGTGTGATAGCTGTTTTTCGCCGCGTTCTTGTTGGTCGTGCGCAGAATATCGTTGGACTCGCTCGAGCGGTAACCGGAGGTGAGCTCAATCGGGCTTTCCGGCCCCAGCATCATTTTATCGCGTAAGTCCGTAATGGCATCGATGAGCGCGGGATCAATCGGGTATTCCTCGCCCGTGCGGCGGTCGCGGAAAATATGATCGATTTCGCTGAACGCCTGCGGGTCGTAATGCCCGTTCACGCGGTAGACCACGCTAATGCGCTCGCCGCTCGGCTTATGCCACATAATGAGCGACTGTTCGCCGCCCGGCGCCACGTCCAGATTTCGCTGCGCACCCGCGCATGCGGTAAGCGACAGCAGGCAGATCAGGGCAAGGATGTGGGCGACGCGAAGCATGGTTAAAAGGTTAGCGGCTTTATAAAAAGCTTCAATGTAATTTGTATGTATGCCCCGGCGAAAGCCGGGGCCCATGGCGCCGCATTTTGATTGTTGATAGATGGGCCCCGTTTTTCAACGGGGCATACTAGTTCGTCGTTAACCGGTAACTGCCTTTTTCCGCCACCAGTTGCAGTTTTTCGCCGCAGGCCGCCTGCATTTTCTGCCGTAACCGGTAAGCGGTGGTCTCCACCGCGTGGCTTTCTACGCCCGCCTGCCAGCCCCACACTTCGGTGACCGCATCCTGGCGGGTGATCCCGTTTTCACCGGCATCCGCCAGCGCCAGTAAAAAACTTGCTTCGCGCTCGCTTAAATTTTCCTTACCCGCATTGCCGGTCAGCATCCGCGTGAACGGGTCGAACACCATGCCGGGGCCGAGCGCGCGCGGCGTTTTGATCTTGGCTAAACGGTAATGCGTGAACGCGGCATCTAATACGGCCGCCAGTTGCACCGGCATGTCAAATTTTGCGGCGGCTGCAAAAGCCGGCGCGCCCTTGCCAATCCACACGCGTGTCTGATTGGGTGCGGCGATATCCCCCACATCCCTGTTCGCGATCACCAGAATATCCGCGCGCGCTAAATCGCCGGCTTCCAGCACCTGGAATGCCACCCCGGTGCGCCCCGCCAGCTGCTCGGCCAGCAGCGCGGCCAGCGCCGGGCTCTCGCCATAAAAACCGAACTGGATCACGGGGGCGGTCATAGGAAATCGGGTCTCGGACGAGGGGCGGAAGTGCCGGGGCAAGTATTGCCGTTTTGTGGCGCCGCGTCACGTGAAATATGCGTAAATCATTGATCCGAAACGCTAATTTATGGCACGGCCCTTGCATTATATATGGGTGGAGAGAGGGTTTTTATGAATAGCATGTACGTCATGAGTGGCCGGGGCCAAAGCACGCTGCAGGGCGCAAGCTGGGCGCCCACGCGCGCGCCCGATGCCACCGATGGCAACCCGTCCGAAAACACCAACGCCATTTCCGCCGCCGCCGACAGCGATAAAAACACCCGCCTTGCCGAGCGCGCCCATAACCGCGGCCCCGACGTCATGGAAGCCAAGCTCAGCTTTGATGACCTTGTCGATATCATCAATCCGCTGCAGCATATTCCCGTTCTCAACCTCGCCTACCGCGCCATCACGGGCGATAAAATTTCCGGCTTTGCCAAGATCGCCGGCGGCGCCTTATATGGCGGCGGGCTTGGCCTTGTCGGCGGCGCCATCGATGCGATTGTTGAACAGGAAACCGGCAAAGACACCGGCGAGATTATGGTCGCCGCGCTCACCGGCGAGAGCTTGCGCAAAGACCGCGATGCCATTCCCGCCCATGCGCCCGCCGAGAGCATCGGCGACAGCCACGGCGAAGTCATGGTCGCGCAAAACAATACGGAAGAAGCACCGGATGACGTTGCCGTCGCCGATGCGAGCGATGAAACTGCAACGGAGACGCAGGTGGCTTCCGCCATGCCGGCCCCGGCTTTGCCCGTGAGCAGCCAGCCCCTGCAAGCCGCCGCGCCGGCCCGCCAGCCCTTCGGCGGCATTCTCGATACGCAGATCGCTGCGGCCGCCAAAGCCAGCGCGCCGAACGTTCACACCGCCGCCCCCGCGCAGGTCGCCGCCAACGATGACGATGCGCCCATGGTTGCCGAAGCCGGCGCCGGCAATCTTGTGGGCGGCCAGAAATTCTATTCGCTTGCCAGCGCGCCGCGCCTTGGCGATGGCCATCCGCTACGCATGCCGATTAAAGATTCCCCCGATGTGCGCCTCAAGCCTATCTTCGCGCAAGGCTATGCGCCGGGCGCCAAAGCCGCCAGCGCGGCCGCGGCGCAGGAACAGGCGCAAAGCGTGGCCGGCATTCCGCTGGTCTCGAAAGACCAGGCCGCCCGGGTTCTCAATTTGGATAATGACGGCGCGGATGTCGCCGCGATCGCACCGGCAGCCGGCGAATGGTCGACCAAAAATTCCGACAAAATTCCCCAGCAGCTCATCGAAGACATGATGAAAAGCGCCCTCGATAAATACCAAAAGGGCCTCTCCAACGGCCACTACCAGCCCGCGCCCACGGTCGATATCAACGGCTAATGCCCATCCATCAATCACGGACATACCAGCGAAAGCTGGTATCCAGTTTTCTATCCAATACCAAACTGGATTCCGGCTTGCGCCGGAATGTTCATACATTAAGTGATAGGCTGTTTAATTCAACGTAATCCGCTCGCCCGGCAGGTCCAGCGAGAAGGCCGGAATGGCGATATTGAACTTCTTATCGCCCGCCTGCATCTCATAGCAGCCGGTCATGATGCCGCTGGGCGTGGGCAGCGGCGTGCCGCTGGTATATTCAAACGTCTGGCCGGGTTTTAAAACGGGCTGCTCGCCGACCACGCCGGCGCCGTGCACTTCCTGCACGCGGCCCAGCGCATCGGTAATGTGCCAGTAGCGGTTGATGAGTTGTACCGTCTCGCCCGACTGGTTCTCGATGCGCACATGGTACGACCACACATAATGATGATCCTGCGGATCGGACTGCGCGTCCAGATACGTGGGCTTGACTGATACTTTAATGGCGTTGGTGGTGCTGGAATATTGATCGAGTGACATGACAAAACCTTTTGGCAATAATCAGTAACATAAATCACAATTTCCTTTTTTCAAACACCCTATAATATGCTGCCTTAATCTTCCTTTTTTCCCGACGCGTTAAAAAATGTTTCCGCTCACCCCATCCTGCGAGGTACGGCCCGAAAAAGCCAAAGACCGCGATGCCATCGAAGGCTTGCTGGATGCGGCGTTTGGCGCGGGCCGCCACAGCAAAACCGCGTACCGCTTTCGCGAGAACGTCGACCCGGTGCCCGAACTTTCCTTCGTCGTCGATTGCGGCGAGAATTCGCCGCTGGCGGCTACCATCCGCTACTGGCCCATTCTCCTCCCCGATGACAGCGCCAGCCTGCTGCTCGGCCCCATCGCGGTCGATCCCAAACGCCAGCAGGAAGGCATTGGGGTGGGTCTCATGAATTTTTCCATGAACCAGGCGCGGGCGCTTGGCTACAATAATTTGATTTTGGTCGGCGATGCACCTTACTACGCCCGTTTCGGTTTTGGCCGCGCCTGCATGGCCGGCCTTGATCTGGGCGGCCCCGTCGACACCGCGCGGTTTTTAGGCCTGGAATGGGTGGCGGAAAGCCTGTCTAAACAGCAGGGCGTTTTGCGCAAATGGCCGAAGGCCCGCGCGCTGCCCCATTACAAAACCCTCGAAAACCCCGCAAACCCGCGCCGTTAAAGGGTTTTGCACGGCCCCCCGCAACTATTGCCGGCCTTGCATTAACCCTGCCCGGAAACGACAATACCCTGCATATTTAAAGGCTTATTTTATGTTCAATCTTGATTTCACCCGGCGGGTTTTAATCACCCGCGCCATTGCCCAGCTCGCTGAAAAAGCGCTGCCCGATTACACCCAGCTGCCGCCCGCCGTGCAGCTCACCCCGGCGGAAGAAGCTGAACTGCACGCCGAATACCTCGCGCATTTTTCGCTGCCCGCCGATCCGGCGTTTGAACGCACGCTGTTGTTTGTCGCCGGCGGGCCGGTCACGGGCAAAAGCACAACCGTTGCGCGCCTCGGCCTGAAAAACCGCTTCGTTCATATTTCCGGCGAAGATGCGCGCGCGTTTCTGCCCCATTATGCCGCCATCCGTTTTCCGCCGGAGGATGCCGTGGAAGGCGAGCGCGTGCGCGAAGCCGCGCAAATCAGCCGGGAAGATGCTGCCTATATCCGCCGCAACGCGCGTCTCATCATGCGCCCGGAAGTCGCCCGCCGCATGGACGACGCGCTGGATCATTTCCTTGCCGCCGACGCGCCCATCATGCTGGAAGGCCAGCTGTTCGATCCGGCGCATGTCCTGCGCCAGGTCGCAAAAGCCCGCCAAGCCGGCTATCAGGTCTGGCTCCTGCAGCCCGATGTGAACCTGCGCGCCATGCTGGAATTTGCCGAAGCGCGCCAGCGCGCCGAAGGCAAGCCGTTTGCCGTTCACACCTCACTGCAGCAGCACCGCGCGCAGGAACGCAACTACGGCCATCTGGTGCATCACTTCGACCAGACCCTGCGCTTTGATAACAGCGCGGCGCAGCCGCGTCTGGTCGCCTATTCCAGCGGGAATGATTTTACCATCGTCGACCCCACGCTGTATGCCGAAAGCCGCTTCAAGCGCCAGATTAATGTCGATGCGCCCACGCCCGATAAAGCGCTGGATTACGCCGCCTTTGAAAAATATGCCGGCATGTTCGGCAAGGTGCCCGCCGGCATGCAGGATGTCCCGGATAGCGCCGCGCGCCGCGCCGGTCACGCGCTGCTGCACCTTGCCCGGCTCGCCGATACGCCGCTGGCGCCCACCCGCATCCCCTACCCGCCCCGCCCCGACTATGGCCCCGCCTGACGCGCCCCTTTTCAAACTCGATTACACCCGCCGGCTGGAGACGCTGCGGCAATACACGTCAGGCGCGGCTTTTTATTATGGCGATCTTACGGGTGACGCCCCCCTGACCCCAGAAGAGCGCGCGGTGCTCGACCAGGCCTATCTGGCAAACCTGAACACGCCCGCCAATCCCGCCCTCGGCAAGACCCTGATCGTGATGGGCGGCGGGCCGGCATCTGGCAAATCAAGCACGGTGGCGCGGCTTCATCTGGAAGACTATCTGGTGCGCATGAATGGCGAAGATATACGGCGGTATATTCCGCATTTTCGCGCCGTCGCGTTCATGCGCGAAGATGCGGCGGAAAATAAACAGGTGCAGGAAGAGCTGCATTTGACGGGGGCAGATGTCAATGAAAGCCGCCGCTACGCGATGCGCTTTGTCTATCCGGAAATGGCGCGCCTGAGTGCTGCTGCCTACACACAACTGCTCGACCAGGGCCTGCCCGTTCTGGTTGAAAACCATCTGAACCGCTTCGATCAGGTCGCGCAGCTGGTTGCGCAGGCCCGCGACGCCGGCTACCGCACCTGGCTGTTGCAGCCGGAAGTCGATGTGCCCACTATTTTCGCCTTCGGCCGTGCGCGCGATGAAGTCACCGGCAAGCCGTTTGCACCCTACCCCTACCTTATGCACCATAAAGAGGCTGAAAAGCGCTATGCTGATTATCTGCGCATGTTTGACGAAACGGTGCGGTTTTATAATGGCGGGCCGGTACCGGAACTCATTGCTTATTCGGTTGATCGCGCCGTAACCGTCACCGATCCCGATGCCTTCGCCCGCGCACGTTTTAAATCGAGTATAAATATTCAGGCGCCCAGCGCCGGCAAGGCCTTCGACGAAGCCGCGTTTCAAAAACAGAAAGCGTTATATGCGGGTGCCCACCGCAACGTCCCGGCGGCGCCCGATAGCCCCCAACGCCGCGCGCAGAGCCAGCTGTTAAACTTCATCCGTCTGGATCAGGTACCGCCGTTTAACGCCGGGTAAGTTCTCTCTGAAGAATGCGCGTTGCCAACGGCGGCGCGGCGTTCTCTAAAAGCTTTTCCAGCTTGCCCAAAAAACCGTTGCGATTGTTCATCAGCAGCAGGTTCGCCCAAAGGGGCGTGCCGTCGGTGAGGCGCGTGAAGCCTTCCGCCGCATCAATATCGTAAGGGTGGGTATACGTCCACAGCACGGCTTCAGGTGGCATCTGTTTTTGCCAGTGCTTTACAATCGCCAGCGGCGCATAACGCAGATACACCCCGCCCAGAAACGGCAGCGCCAGCGGGCCGATGTTGACCAGCGGCACCGGCAGTTCCCACACGCCGTTGTCCCATTGAAACGGCGTCACCGGTTTACCCGGATATCCATGGAACATGCCCTGCCCGGCGATGATGCTGGAGGAATAGGTAAAGCCTAACTGCCCCAGCACATCCACCACCCAGTGCGAAGCGGGGGTCAGCGAAAACTGCGGTGCGCGAAAACCCGTGATTGCCGCGCCCGCAATATCTTCAAATTTTTTCTTGGCATCCGCCAGCTTGCCGGCATACGAACCGGCATCCTCGCGGGTGAGCACAATATGATCATAGGAATGCAGCGCCAGCTCGTGGCCTTCCGCAGCAATCCGTTTCAATAACGCCGGCGCCGCCGCGGCGCGGCCCACGGTAAAAAACGTCGCCTTGATAGTGCGTTTGCCGCAGAAATCTAAAATCGCATGGCTGTTGGCAACCCACCGGCCGGCCGTATCATACGCCTCCGTATGGTCTTCCAGATCGATGGTGAAGGTCACGCCAGCCATGCGTTAAACCGCCACGGCAAAGAAGCGCAGGCGCATATAGTCGGCCACCCACACGCCATCCGCACCCAAAAGCGAAGGCCGCAGCGCCGCTTCCGCTTCGCTCAAAATCTTTTCTTTCGTCGCTTCATCCAGCCCCGCCACGAATGGCTGGGCAAAGGTCTTCATCCAGTCCTTCATGCTGCCGGGAAGGCGCGTGGGCCGCGCGAAATGTTCAATCTGTTTCACGCGAAAACCGTTTGCTTCCAATAGCCCCGTATATTCCGGGGCGCTGGGATAAAAATACGGCCAGCGCGCGGCGCCATCCATGCCATGGGCGCCCAGCACCGCGATCAACGTGGAACAGATCGCCGCCACATTGCCCTGCCCGCCCATCTCGCCCACAAATCTTCCGCCAATCTTCAATGCACGGCGCGCGCCCTTGATTACGTCCACGGGCTTCGTCATCCAGTGCAGGGCGGCGTTCGAAAATACGGCATCGAAGCCGGCGCTGAAATCCAGTTTCTCCGCATCGCCAAGGCGCGCATCCAGCCCGCGCGCCGCTGTGGCTTTCACAAAATCCGGCGCGGCATCCAGCCCCACCACGGTGGCGCCGGCTTCCTTTATTTTAACTGTGAGCGCGCCGTCGCCGCAGCCTAAATCCAGAATACGTTCGCCCGCGCGCGGCGCCAGCCATGCCAGGGGCCCTGCGCCCAAATCACTTACGAAGCGCGCGTTTTTTTCATAGCTCGCGGCATCCCACTTCTGCGTGGCTCCCGTCATTTCACATCTTCCGATCGGTAACGGGTGAACAAAAGAAAGTTATTCTTTAGCGCCACGCTGTCATACGACATATGCGTGACCTGAAACGGCGCGCCGTTCACCTTGCCGGCATCGACTTCCCGGCTCACCACTTCGGCGCTTAAGCCATCCGGCGCGATGGTGATGCTTTGAATGGCGCGTTCGTGGCGGTAATCGGTGGTCTGCTGCATCACGTCATACGCCATTTTCGCCATCTGCGTGCGGTCCAGCTTTTGCGGCTTGCCCTTGTCGTCCGGCACCACGCCCTTCCAGTCGTCGGCGATATACAGCAAAAACGCGTTGATCGCCTTGTGGTCGTTCTGGAAATCGACGCGCGCGAAAAGGTCACGCACCAATTTTTCATCCAGCCGGGTCACATCGGGTTCATGCGCGTGCCACGCGGCTTTTTTCTCATAAATAAAATTATAGGTTTTCTCGTTCAGTTCCGCCGCGGCCCCGTGCGCGCTGATCACCGCCGACTGAAACCCGCCATGTTCCGCATCGCTCACAAACCGGTCCCAGATTTCATCGGCTTCCTGGCGGAGCGCCAGATTGTTATCAAGGGGCAGCTGGCTGCGGTAGTTCAGCATGATCACCGGCTCCTTGCCCCAGTGGCCCTGCGTGACGGAAATAATCGTCACCTGCTTGCCCGATGGCAGCGTGACCGGCGTGGACTTCGGCGCATCTGCCGCAAAGGCGGGCGTGCTAAGCGCCAGAAACAAACCCACAATCATCGCCGCTAAACGCATTGCCAGCTCCCCAAAACATTAATACCAAATGGTATTATGCCGTCCGTTGCATGGCAACGCGGTTCACGATAATGTCTGCCTTACTTCACTTTATCCGAGCGGTTGCGCCGCAGGCGCAGAGCGAATGATACCACGTGCGGGTGTAGTTCAATGGTAGAACGGCAGCTTCCCAAGCTGCATACGAGGGTTCGATTCCCTTCACCCGCTCCACGCTTCATTTAATTATTCAGAAAATCGCAGCGCGCGCTGAAACACGTCAGCCGTGATCGTTGCCATTGCCGCGGAGCGCCCGGGCACGGCGCTGGCCAGCTTCGGTAAGCCGGGGACCCTGGGGTGCGGGCGCGTCATCCGCATTCTCTTCCGCAGGCCGGTGGTCAAGCTGCGACACATCCAGCCCGCGCGTTCTTAAATATTCCTCGCGCCAGTTGCCGGCCATATCATGCAGGGAAAGGCCTTCGGCCCGCAGGTCGCTTTCGCTAACAAAGTGAATGCCTTTTTCAGCGAATGCCGCATAGACCTTCTGCATGGCCGCTTCATTGGCTGCGCGCGCCTCGTCGGTGATGCGCTGCTCATAAGGGCGGCGCGGCACATTCTTGAGATCAATCCGGTATAGCCCCAGAACATCCCTGCGGCAGTCGCGGTAGGCAGGCGGCATGTCGTTCTGGTCGGCCGTCATGTATTTGCCGATGGCCATATCATGCAGCAGCGCGGAATAGAATTCCATCACACGAACGCGCAGCGCCATGCGCGCGGCGTCGTCCATCGCCATGGTATCCGGGCGGGCCATGACCACAAAGCCGCTGCAGCCTTCCGCCGCGAAGCGCACATGATCCTTGCCCAGCAGGCCGTTGACCGTGAGGAGGATATCGATCATCGGCCACAGCGGCGTTTTTTCGAGCAGCGCGTGCACATCGTCGGCGCTGTATAGCGCATCGTGGCGGTACGCGTTTTCTTCGCGGATCGCCACCGGCTTTTCCCAGCCGAACGGCGGAATTTCCGGCGCGCCGCGGCGGATCACGCGCTCCGCCACCCAGGCCGCCGCCTTGACGATGCGGGGGCGCCGGGCGCGCTTTTCGGCATAATGCTTTTCCCACGCGCGCGTATATTCTTCTTCCAGATGCAGCAGGGTCGGCACGAAGGCGACCTGCACATGCTGGTAAAGATTGTTGATCAGACTTTCGAAATCCGGCAGGCGTTCGATCAGCGCGCGGCTGATCACCATGGCGGCAACTTTTGCGCGCACCGCGTCGGCGGCGGTGTTCAGCGCGCGGCGTTCGCGCTGGGTGGGTGAAACAAATTGCTCGTTCATATCCGTCCCGGGTAAACCGCTGGGGGATGGCACTTAGGCCTGTAAATTCAGGCTTTTTTGTACGTCGCGAAGGCTGAAAATAAAACGGTTTTTATGCGCTGGCGCTCAAAAGCCTTATTTTTAAAGGGTTTTTATTACCCTCGTTTACCAAACAAGATGCTGCCCACCCGCACTTCCGTGGCGCCGGCGGCAATCGCGGCGGCATAATCGGCGCTCATGCCCATCGAAAGGCGCGCCAGGCCCAGTTCCCGGTTCATCGCCGCAAGGCGCTGGAAATAGGGGGTGGGGTCGGCATCGGCCGGCGGAATGGCCATCAGCCCCTGCACATCCAGCTTAAGCGCGCGCGCCGTTGCCAGCAGGGCGGACACCTGCTCCGGCAGGCAGCCGCTTTTCTGCGGCTCCGCGCCGATATTCACTTCCACGAGCAGCGGCACGCGCCGGCCCGCTTTATCCATCGCCCTGGCCAGCGCTTGCGCGAGGCTTTCGCGGTCCAGCGTATCAATGCAGTCAAACAGCTTGACCGCTTCCAAAGCCTTGTTGCTTTGCAGATGGCCGATGCAATGGAGCTCGATATCCGGATAGCGCGCGCGCAAACCCGGCCATTTGGCGGCGGCCTCCTGCACATAATTCTCCCCAAAGACCCGCTGGCCATCGGCCAGGGCCGCCTCCAGCCGCGCGCCTTCCACGGTCTTGGAAACCGCAATCAGTTTTACCGGCGCAATTTTCTGGCGGAATTCGGAAAACATTGGGGGTCAGGGTTCTGCGTTTTAAGACGAATAACTCAAATGGGGCCCGTTACTACGATCCGTTTTAATAAAACTGACTTGTCATTGCGAGCGCAGCGAAGCAATCCACATCACCGCGCGTTGAACCATGGATTGCTTCGCTGCGCTCGCTCTTCGTCGTGATCCCGATTGGTTTGACCATTCTCGCGTCGGAGTTCGAATGGCCGCGGCGCGCGCTGGCGAAAGTCCGCGAGCGCGCAAAAG
>JBEHYA010000021.1:0-25305 GCA_048498415.1 Pseudomonadota bacterium | reverse complement strand
GTATAAGAGACCAAACGCATCAGGCACCCCCGCGCAAGTGGGGATCCAGTTTGGTTCAAGCAAAAAAAACAAGAAAAACTGGATCCCCGCTTGCGCGGGGATGCCTGAAAGAGTGTGGCCTTAATTCTTGCGTGACGCGCGCAGCGTGTGGAGGGCTTCGGCGGCGGCGCGGCGTTCGGCGTGGGTAATGGGCGCGCCGGTTTTCTGGCGTTCGACCAGATCGGCCGAAAGGGCGGCGATTTCGGCGTAGACGTCTTCATGCGCCTGGCTCCGGCGTTTGGCGCGGTCGCGCCAGATGAAGATGATGTTGCGGATATAGATGAACAAGCCGGTGAGCTGGCCGATGATAAAAACGGGGTCGCTGCGCAGGATGGCATAGATAAGCAGGATAACGCCGCCCGCCAGGCTGAAATACCAGAACACTTCCGGCATCACGCTGCGGCCGGCTTTTTCGCTGGAAAACCATTGCGCGACGAAGCGCATCATGAACATGCCCTGGCCCAGAAGGCCGAACAGCACGAGCAGATTAAGATGGGATTGCAGCCAGGACATTTAAAACGGGCAAGGGGTTGGGGTGACAGGAATAAAGGAAATCCCGCCCGAACGATAGTACTTTAGATTATGTGGAAAATGAGGCTTTAGGCTTACGCCGCCGACTTTTCAGCCGTGGTGTTGGGCAGGTCGGAGAGCTGGGGGCCGAGGTGCTGCAGGGATTCGGGCAGGTCGGTGCCGGCAGCCGCAGCGAGTTCGCGCGCGGCCTTCATCAGCAACGGCGCGGCATCGCTTTCAATCTGCATCGCATCTTTGACCAGGCCGCACAGGGCGAGGTAAACCGCGGGTGACATTTCAACTCTCATTTCCGTTGTCCTAAAAGCGTTCTTCGTTTCGTTTTTTATGGGTCGTTTTTTCTTGTTTTTTGTATCCGGCGAACCGTTTTCGATTCCCCTTATTTCCAATCTAGCCCACGAATGATGAAAGCAAAAATAAGACTTCTTCTTTTTTTGAATGAAACTAAATCGCTCTTAACCATGCGTTAATCCCTTTAAAATCAGCACAAAGTTGCCGTTCTGGGAGAAGCTGGTTACGCTTTTTGGCCAAAAGATGCGGCGAGGCGCGCAAGGATAACGGCGGCGCAGAAGAAAAACAAACCGAACGCCATGAGAAAAAGCGGCTGCATCATCGCGGGATCAATCGTCGGCCCGGTTTTTTTGAAGATGCTTTCGCCCTGGTGCAACGTGTTCCACCAATCTACCGAAAACTTGATGATGGGAATGTTGATGAGGCCCAGAACAAGAAGAATATGCGAGGCTTTGGCGCCGCGTTCGGGGCTCGCAAAACTCCCCCGCAAAATCATCACGCCGGCATAAAGCAGGAAAAGCACCAGCATGCTGGTGAGGCGCGCATCCCACACCCACCACGCGCCCCACATGGGTTTGCCCCACAGGCTGCCGGTAATCAAACACAGCGCGGCAAGGCCGGTGCCAATCGGCACGGCGGCATCTATGAACATATCGGCGACCTTATGCTTCCAGATAAAGGCGCTTATTGCCGCCAGCGCCATGCCCACATAGAGCATCAGGGCGCCCCAGGCGGCAGGCACATGGACGTACATAATACGCACCGTCTCGCCCTGCTGGTAATCGGCGGGGGAGGCGGCAAGCGCGAAATAAAGGCCAAGGATAAGCAGCGGCAGGCTGAGCACGGCGCATAAAGGCGCGCCCACTTCGGCGATGCGGCGCATATGCTTGGGCTGGGCGAACGACATGATCATTGGGATTCAATCGCAGCTTTCAGGGCAAGGGACGATAAAAACGGCGTAGCCGCACCATACAGGAACACAAGCGCGCCTAAAAACAAAAAGCTTTGCATGCCTTCGCCAGTAAGAAGCCCGTTTTGCGCGAGGCCGACGGCGAAAACGAGAGCGGGAATAGAGAACGGCAGAAGAAGCAACGGCAGCAGCAAACCGGGCTGGCGCGCGCCAAGCGATAACGCGGCGCCGGCGGTGCCCAGCAGCGAGAGAATGAGGGTGAGCAGCGCAAGCGCCAGCAGCGCCTCGGGCAGCGCGCGCGGGCCGATATCGAGCATAAGTAAAAACACCGGCGAAGCAACCAGCAGCGGCAGCGCATGGGTGAGCCAGTGGGCGATGGCTTTAGTAAGCGCATAAACCGGCAAGGGCAGGCGGCTGAGGGCCACGACTTCCGTGATGCCGGCTTCCAGATCCACGCGGAAGATTTTTTCCATGCCAAGAAACTGCGCGAGAATGCAGGCGACCACGACCATGCCAAAACCAAAGCGGCGCAGCACCATGGGCTCGGGCGAGAAGGCGAAGGGGAAAAGGCAGACCACCAGCAGCGCAAACACAATGGGCGCCGCGATATCGGCCATTTGCCGCCAGGCGGAAGCACATTCGCGGGAAAACAGCGCGGCGATCATGCGGCCACCTTTAAGGCAAGACTTTGCGCATCCGGCAAATTCAGGGCGCCGTGGCTTGCCGCAATAATCGCCCCGCCGCGCCCACGATGATGGCGGCATAATGTCTCCAGAATACCAAGGCCGGCGCTATCCAGCCCCGCATGCGGTTCATCCAGCAGCCACAGCGGGCTTGGATTTAATAATAAGCGGCACAGCGCCAAGCGCCGCCGCTGGCCCTGCGATAAAGAGCCGGCGCGGGTTTTGGCGAGTGCTTTCAGACCGAACACATCAAGGGGATCAAGCGCAAAGGCGTGGTTCTCGAGCGCGGCCCAGAAGCGGATATGTTCGGGCGGCGTCAGTTCGTCCTGCAACGCATTCCGGTGGCCGATGTAAAGCGGCCGCGTAGGTGATTGCACCATGCCGCTGGAAGGTAGCAACCCCGCCACCCCACGCAGAAAACTGGTTTTGCCCGCGCCGTTTTCGCCCAGCAGCAATACTGCCCCGCCCGCCGATAGATTCAAATCGGTTGGCGCGAAAACATTCTGCTGGTTGCGTTGAACGGTGAAAGCGGAAAGCTGGAGCATGTCGTTATGTGTCTATCAGACAAATAACGATTGGAAAAGCCGCGCCCGAATTCCCCTCCCTTCGGGAGGGGTTAGGGGCGGGAAAGGCTTTTCCATTAAGCACGGACATACCAGCGAAAGCTGGTATCCAGTTTGCTTGCGGCACGGAAACTGGATTCCGGCTTTCGCCGGAATGTTCGTGCAGCGGATTTGGCTGGTTTAAAGGAGAGGTTTTGCCCGCCCCTTTGTCCCCTCCCGAAGGGAGGGGATAAGTGGATTACATCCACTTGGTTTCCGGCGGGGGCGGCTTGACCTGCGGGGCGGCGAGGAGCTGGAAAACCTCGTCGAGCGAGTTCGCAACCGAATAGAGCGTGCGGTGTTTTTCGGTGGCGAAGCCGCTGGTGATCAGGCGGTCAAGGAGGACGAGCAGCGGATCCCAGAAGCCGCCATCATTGAAAATGATGATCGGCTTTTCGTGTAGCTGCAACTGCTTCCAGGTGATGATCTCGAAGGCTTCATCCAGCGTGCCGAAGCCGCCGGGCAAAATCACATAGGCATCCGCCCGCTCGGCCATCATGGCCTTGCGGGTGTGCATGCTGTCGACCACATGCAGTTCGCTGAGGCCGAGATGCTCGATTTCCTTGGATTGGATGTGGGCGGGGATAATGCCCACTACCTTGCCGCCGGCGTCCATCGCGGCATCGGCGACCAGACCCATTAACCCGACGCGGCCGCCGCCATAGACGACGCCCATCTTTTTATCGGCGAGCATGCGGCCCAGATCGGTGGCGTGCTTTTTATAGCGTTCATCGACGCGGGCCGACGAGCCGCAATAGACGCACACATTCTGGATGGCGCGGTGATCTTTCTGTTCGGTGGGCTTCCACTGGGCGGAAGCGGAAAGGGTGTTTTCAGGCGACATGTGATCCGGCGTAAAATTGCGCATGCAAATCCGTTGTTAGAAGTTGTGTGCGTATGTTGCGATGTTTCGCTTGGTGTTTGCGCGTTTGAGTGGGGCGCAGGGAGTGAAGTCGAAGGACATAACAGCCATGACTGATCAAGTATAAGCCGGCCATGCTTAACACCGCGTAAATGCTAAAATATGGCGGTAATCAGTGTAAAATGCGGGTTTGCGGCGCCGGCGTATCGCTGCGGCTGTCGCGCTGCGCTTCCAGCTGCTTGGCCAGTGTCACGAGATCGGCGCGGGTGCGGGCGTGGGCCTGCACGAGACTGGCGAGTTGGGCCTGCGTCTCGCGGTTATGCTTGGCGAGCACCAGCAGCGCTTCTTCCACCTTCTGGCCGTGTGTGACCTGCCGCGATAATGCATCGCCCACATTTTTGGAAAGATTTTGCCGCAGGCGCTTGAGCCAGACAAGCGCTCCCGCCACGAATGCACCGGCGGCCAGACCCACGGTCACGGCGATCGCTAGAATGGAATAGAACAGCGCATCGGTCATATGGAAGAGACTAGCAGAAAAAATCCGAGAGGTCGAGAACGAGGAAAAGTGTATGCCCCGGCGAAGGCCGGGGCCCATTTATCCGCATTTTGATTGTTTAACGATGGGCCCCGTTTTTCAACGGGGCATACGTTAATTAAGGCGTGCGCAAATCCGCGGCGATGGTGAGGGGGGCGGTGCCGCCGGAGAATTTGGCGCGGTAGATCTGCAAATTCTCCATCACGCGCTGCACATAGATGCGGGTCTCGGTGTAGGGGATGGTCTCGATCCAGTCGATCATATCGGCCTGGCCGCCGCGGGGGTCGCCCATTTTGTCCAGCCACTGGCGCACACGGCCGGGGCCCGCATTATAGCCGGCGATTGCAAGCGGCAGCGAGCCATCGAAACGCTGCAGCAGGTCGTTGATGTAAATGGTGCCGAGCTTGATGTTGGTGGCGGGATCGAACAGATCAAGGTTGTTCGGGTCCATATCGTTCTTGCCCGCCACATGCTTGGCGGTGGAAGGTAAAAGCTGCATAAGCCCTTGCGCGTTAGAGGAACTGACCGCGCGTTCATCAAACTGGCTTTCCTGCCGCGCGATGGAATGGACGAGCGCGACGCTTTGCGCATCCTGGGCAGCGAGCAGAATGGGGAAGCCTTCCAAAGGCAGCAGAATTTTTTTCTTGGCCGCGATTTTGGCAACTTTGACCGCAAGATCAGGGGCGCCCAAACGCAAACCCAGATCGCACAGCAAACGGAAGGCCTGCTCGTTATTCATGTTATTGGCCCAGATAATCGCGAAATCGGCAGCGACCGAACGGAAGCCCGCTTGCGCGAGTTGCGCGATGAGGCGTGCCATGGGGTCGGCTTCAAACTGCTGGCGCTGGACGGGATCGTAGCCCAGCTGCGGCGTGGTCACATCCATGCCGGGGTAAATCTGCGCGGCGGCCAGCTGGCCGTAATAGGTGATGTTGTACTGCGCGGCCTTGGCATACCATTCCTTGGCGCTGTCGCCGCGCCCTGTGGCTTCCAAGGCCCGGGCCAGCCAGTAAGCGCCGCGGGAAATGGAAGCGGGCACATCCGCGCCGTTATACAGTTTGGTGAAATGCTGCACGGCGAGCGGCGCGTTATTCAAATGGCGTAGCGCCAGCCAGCCGCACAAAAATTCCGCTTCAATGTAGTCGCTGCCCTTGTCGCTACCCATGCCGTGCTGGGCGGCGAGCTTGTAGGCGTTCTGGTATTCGCCGGCCGCCATCAGCTGGCGGATCAGGGTATTGCGTTCATCCCACCAGGCGGCGGCGTGGCCAAGGTTTTTGCCGGCATGAAGCATCATGGCGAGCGCGCCGTCGTTATCATCCTTCTTGCGGCGCCAGCGCATGCGTTCATACAAAAGCCCCGGCTGGTTTTGCAGGTTTGCCGGCACTTTGGCCAATAACCGCGGCGCTTTATCATCCATGCGCGCCAGCGCCATGCGGGCTTTTACCAGCGCCTGCTGGTCGGGGGAGATGCTATCCATCAACCGTTCGGCCTGTTCATAGCGGTGCTGCCACAGCATTTCATCGATGCGGGCGTTGATATCCGCATTACTGATCAGCGACTGGAAATTGGCCAAAAAATCCTGCTGCGCATCCAGATCCATCGGCTGCGTGGCCCAGAAATCGCGGATGGCGGCCTGGCCCTTCTGCTGTTGGCCGGCGGCATAGAGCGCGGCGGCGTAGGCTTTGAGGCCGGGCTCGGTCTGCACCGGGTTCTCTGCGAAGAAGGCAATCACGCGGGCGGGTTCAATATTGGCGCCCGCCAACGTCTTTTCCGCCATTTTGGCGATGGGTTTGCGCTGCGATTTTGGCCAGGTGGGGTGGGTGGCGAGGTAATTCTCATAGGCGTTAAAATCAGCCGTACTGTCATCGGCGGCCAGCGCCAGACCCACGACTACGTCATATAAAGTGCGATCCTGGGCGCGGGATGCCAGCTGCAGGGCTTCCTGCCCGTGTTTGTTTTCAAGGGCCTGAAAGGCCTGCCGATACAGGCTTAAATCATTATCCATGAGCAGGGTTTGCGCATGTAATGGGCTCTGGCAGAAAGCAAGCGCAAGCGTTAGAATGGCGGCGTATTTCATTCGAAGCTTTGTTTTTTGGGGTGCCTTATGCTGAAACTTCATGGTGCAATCACCGCTCTTGCCACGCCCTTTGTCAATGGGACCGTGGACGAGAAGGCGTTTGAAAAGCTGGTGGCCTGGCAGATTGAAGAAGGCATTCACGGCGTTGTGGTGTGCGGCACCACGGGTGAATCGCCCACATTGACGGAGGCCGAACAAGACCGGCTGCTGCAGATTGCCATTAACGTTGCCAATAAGCGCATTCCCATCATCATGGGCACGGGCTCCAATTCCACCGCGCACACCATTCACCGCACGCAGGCTGCCCAGAAGCTGGGCGCCGATGCGGCGCTGATCGTGAGCCCCTATTACAACAAGCCGGTGCAGGAAGGGCTGTATCAACATTTCAAGGCGGTTCATGATGCGACTCACATTCCAATCATCGTTTATAACATCCCGGGCCGGTGTGTCGTGGATATTCTTCCCGCCACAATGCAAAAAATCGCTGCGCTTCCGCGCGTGATTGGCGTGAAGGATGCCACGGGCGATTTAACCCGCGCCCTGCGCACCCGCGCCGATTGCGGGGCGGATTTTATTCAACTCAGCGGCGATGATGGTTCCGCCGGCGCGTTTCTGGGCCAGGGCGGGCATGGCTGCATTTCGGTTGCCAGCAATGTGGCGCCGCGTATCTGCGCGGAAATGTTTAACGCATGGGATAAGGGCGATATGCAAACCTTCGCCGCACGCCGCGATGCGCTGAACGCACTCAATGTGGCCCTCTTCATGGAAACCAGCCCGTCGCCGGTGAAGTATGGCTTAAGCCTGCTTGGCATCGGCAGCGAAGAAATGCGCCTGCCGATGGTGCCTTGCCAGAACGCCGCCACGCGCCAAGCGATGGAAAGCGCGATGCGTGGGCTGGGTTTGCTGGGCGATGGACGCCAAGCGAAGCGGGCTTAACACCACACGGACATTCCGGCGAAAGCCGGAATCCAGTTTTCTATCCAAAACCAAACTGGGTACCGGCTTTCGCCGGTACGTACATATTTTTCTAAATCTTCAAAAATTTCTGTAGCGCCGCTTCATCGGCCCATTTCAGGCGCACATCGCACACCGCGATTTTGGTTTTCAGGGCGGCGTTGATGCGCGCGGCGTCTTTGGCGGTGGTAACCGGAATGGCGCCGTGGCTTGCGGCTTCTTCGAGCAGCGCGGCGATTTCCTGGGAATGCCACAAATAATGGTCGGCGTATTTTTGCGTGGCGACCACTTCCGCGCCCAGTGTTTTCAGGCTTTCAAAGAATTTCTCGGGATGTGCGATACCGGAGAACGCAAAAACTTTTTGGCCCGCTAAGTTGTGCGTGCGGCAGAAGGTTTCGGATGTGGCGCGCAGCACCGGTTTTTTGGAGCCAAGCTCCTGCATCAGCATCGTGGGCTCGCCCAGCCAGATGATGGCGGCGGTTTTCGCCAAGGCTTCGTCGATTGATTCACGAAGCGGGCCGGCGGGGAGGGTGAGGCCATTCCCCAGCTGTTTGCCGCCATCGATCACCAGAAACGAACGCGTTTTGATAAGGCTGTGGTTTTGCAGGCCGTCATCCATAAGAATGAGCGTGGCGCCAGCATTCGCGGCGGCCTGCGCGGCGGCCGCGCGGTTCTTGCCGACCCAGACGAAATTTTTTTCCGCCAGCATCAGCGGCTCGTCGCCAACTTCCGCAGCCGTGTTTTTCAAAAAATCGACTTTCAGCGGGCCTTTTTCAGTGCCGCCATAGCCGCGGCTGACAATATGGCAGCCGGGCAGCCGTGCGGCTAAATCCTGCACCACGGGGGTTTTCCCCGCGCCGCCCACAACCACATTGCCCACGCAGATCACGGGGATATTAAGGCGCGCAGGCTGCACAAAGCGCCAGCGCAGGCGGGCGAGCCATTGATACAGCGCGGCCAACGGTTTTAATGCCGCGGCGCGGGGGGAGACAGGCTGGTACCAGAAAGAAGGCGCGTGAAAAAACATGACCGGGAAAATGAATTATTAGAGGGCGCGTTGCAATAGAGGGTGAAGCGCCAGCATCACGCGGTCAAGAATATGTTTTTGGGCGGCGGCAAAATTTTTGGCGTTTTGGGCCAGTGCGGCTGCCTTTTCCGTATGGGAAAATAATTCGGCCAGCGCCGGGCCCAGCGCAGCGCCGTTTGTAAGGGCAATCGCGGCGTTGCCGGCCAGCAGGCCATCCGCCATCTCGCGGGCGTTCCGCATATCGGGGCCAAACAGGATGGCGTTGCCGAAATGCGCGGGCTCGAGTGGGTTATGGCCGCCCAGATCAAGGAAACTGCCGCACATGCAGGTGATACCCACGGCGCTATACAGCGTGCCCATTTCGCCCGAGGTATCGGCGATATAAATGGCGGTATCGGCTTCCGGCAGCTCGCCCTTGGAGCGGCGGGTGGCAGGCAGCTGGTTATTGGCGCATAAATTTTGAATATCCGCGCTGCGGCCGGGGTGGCGCGGCGCGATAATCGTAAGAAGACCCGGAATTTTTTCCGCAACCAGCCGGTGCGCCTGAATGGCGATTTCGTCTTCGCCGGGATGGGTGGAGGCCATCAGCCAGACCGGGCGGCCCGCAATCGCGGCGCGGAGTTTTTGCAGATCAGCCTCGTTCACGGGCGGCGGCGGGGCGGCGGCTTTTAAATTGCCTTCGCTCCGCGCGTTATAGGCGCCAAGCATGCGGAAGCGTTCGGCATCTTCCGCGCTTTGCGCGATGACCATATCGAAAACGCCCAGCATGCGCGCGATCCACAGGCCCGCCCAGCGCGACCATGTATCGGCGGATGATTTGCTCATCCGCGCATTGACCATCGCGGCCGGCACGCCGAAGCGGCGGATGCGCCCGATCATGTTGGGCCAGAGTTCGGATTCGATGACTAAAGCTAAATCGGGCCGCCAATGGCGCATAAAGCGCGTCTGCGCCCGCACGGTATCAATGGGCGCGTATTGGTGGATGACGCCTTGCGGCAGGCGTTTGGCTAGAATCTCCGCCGCCATGCGCGTGCCCGATGTAATGAGCACGTTTGGCGCCTGCGGCAGCGCGCGCAGTTTATCGATGAGCGGCAGCGCGGAGAGGGATTCACCGACGCTGGCTGCATGGCACCACACCAGCTTGCCGGAAGGCCGCGGCACATTTGTTTTACCAAAGCGTTCGGGCAGGCGCACCGCATCTTCCTTGCCCTTGCCCACGCGCCAATCCAAATAAGCGGGAAGGAAGGGCGTGGCAAAGGTGGTGAGCGCGCGGTACACGGCAGGAAAAAATTTCGGCAGGGTGCGGAGACGCCGCCACCATACATCCAGCAGGTTCAGCGTCCAGCGGAAGCGGCTGACGCGGCGCATGGCGAACGGCGTAGCGGCCTGCAAATTGGAGAGGAACTGCTGCGTGCAGTTTTCCCATGAGTAGGTGGAAGCCACATAGTTATGCGCATCCATGGGATCAAAACGCAGCTCAGCCGCCTTGCGGCAGGCGGATTCCAGATCATCCTCCAGCACCACATAAGGCTGGCTGGCCTTGCGGTCGGCAAACACATCGGTGGGGCCTTGCACGGGGTATGCGGCAATCGCGAGGCCGGATGCAAGGGCTTCGAGGAGCACCAAACCGAAGGTATCGGTTTTAGAGGGGAACACGAAAACATCGGCGGCGGCGTAGTGTTTGGCCAGTTCTTCGCCCTTTTTCTTACCCAGAAAATGCGCGGTGGGGAAATGCTGGCGGAATTCCGCTTCATGCGGCCCGTCGCCAATCAACACCTTGCTGCCCGGCAAATCGGCCTTCAAAAACGCTTCAAGGTTTTTTTCAACGGCAATGCGGCCAACATATAAGAAGACCGGGCGCGGCAGATCTTTGAAAATGTCTTTATCGCGGGGGTAAAACAGCGTGGTATCGACGCCGCGCGACCAGCGGCGGATGCGTTTTACCCGGCGCTGGCGGAGTAGCGCTTCAATGGAAGGCGTGGCCACCATCACCGCGCCCGATGGCGCGTGGAACAGCTTGATATATTGGTAGACCAGCAAACGCACGCTGGGCCCCAGCGCGCTTAAAAAATCGGGCAGGCGCTTCTCGATATATTCCGGGAAACACGTGTGATAAGCGGTTGAAAACGGGCGGCGCTGCGTGAGGCACAGGCGGCGCATCGCTAAACCCAGCGGGCCTTCGGTCGCGATATGGATGTAATCCGGGTTAAAATCATCGAGAATGGCTTGCAGGCGGCCTTGTGCGAAAAATTCCAGACGGATTTCCGGGTAGGTGGGCGCGGCGAAACTGAACAGCGTGGCTTCCGGCCCCACCACGCGCACCATGTGGCCAAGCGCCATCAGCTGGCGCGTGGTCTCTTCCAAGGTGCGCACTACGCCATTGGTCTGCGGCGCCCAGGCATCGCTGACAAGAAGGAGTTTCATGGTTTGTTGAGTATGACCGTGGAACTGGTGGGGGCGTTTGTGGGCTGACCGGCTAAAATCAACTCGCGGTCCTGGGCCCAGCGCAAAATTTCCAGGCGGCCATCCATGTGTTCAACCAGCGCCGTGCAGCTTTCTACCCAGTCGCCGTCGTTGCAATAGAGCACGCCTTCAATCGCGCGGATTTCGGCGCGGTGGATATGGCCGCATACGAGGCCGTCGGCGTTATGCAGCTTGGCTTCTTCGGCCAGGAAATGCTCGTAATCATTCACATGGCTCACGGCGCTTTTGACTTTTTGCTTTAAATAAGCAGAGAGCGACCAGTAGCCGAAGCCCGCCATGCGGCGGAATTTATTGACGATCCAGTTGAGGACGATTGTTAAGCGGTACGCGGCGCTGCCGAGCTTGGCGAGCCATTTGGCGTAGCCCATCACCACGTCAAACTTATCGCCATGGATAACGAGCAACCGTTTGCCATCCGCCGTCATGTGAATGGTCTCGTTCATGACTTCAATACCGCCAAAGGTGTGGCCCAGATAATCGCGGCTCGCTTCATCGTGGTTGCCGGCGATATAGAGCACCTTGGTGCCCGACCGCGCGCGGCGCAGGAATTCATGAACCACATTGTTGTGCGCCTGCGGCCAGAACCATTTGCGCTTCAGTTCCCAGCCATCAAAAATATCGCCAACCAAATAAAGCGTCTCGCTTTCGGCGTGATTTAAAAAATCCAGCAGCCGATCAGCCTGACAGGCGCGGATACCCAGATGGATATCGGAAAGCCAGATGGTGCGGTAGGTGAGTTTGGTCTCGCTCATGTTTGTCATCAGGCGCCCGCCACCATCATGTTATCAAGGCGCACCGTCGGTGCATCCACGCCGTAGCGGTATTCCAGATCGTTGGCGGGGGTGAGGGTTTTGAACATTTCTTTCAAATTTCCCGCAATCGTCATTTCGTGGACGGGGAAGGTGATCTGCCCGTTCTCGATCCAGAAACCCGCCGCGCCCTGACTGAAATCACCCGTGAGACCGTTCACGCCAAAGCCCATGGTCTCGGTGACATAGAAGCCGGTTTTGATGTCTTTGATAAGTTCAGCGGGCGAAAGCGGGCCTGCCTGCATATAGACATTGCCAGTGGTGATGCCTGGCACGCCGCTGGTGGAACGGCTGGCATGGCCGGTAGAAGCAAGGCCGAGCTGCCGCGCGGCGCTGCAATTCAAAAGCCACGTGGTAAGTTTTCCGTTTTCGATGAGCGCGCGTTTTTGCGTGGGCAGCCCTTCGCCATCAAAGGCGCGGCTGCGAAGACCGCGGCGCAAATGCGGGTCTTCCACAATCTGGATACCGGGGCCGAACACATCGGTGCCAAGCGCATCTGCAAGGAACGTGGATTTACGCGCAACGCTGGTGCCGCTGATACCCGATAAAAAGTGGCCGACCAGACTTTTGGAAACGCGCGGGCCGAATACCACCGGCATGCTTTGCGTGCCCATCTTGCGGGCATTTAGGCGGGAAACGGTGCGCTGCACGGCGCTGTTGGCCACTTTCTCCGGCGCTTCGACATCGCTGAGGAATAGCGCCTGACTGAAATCATAATCCCGCACCATTTCCGTGCCGGTACCGGCAATCGCCGTGAGTGCGATGCCGTGGGAGGAGCTGACGTTGCCGCCCGCAAAGCCGTTGCTGGTGAGATACGCGAACGAACTCACGCCGTGGCTGGCGCTCGCTTCTTCCACATTGGTGATGGCCTTATTCTGCCGCGCGATATCATCCATGACGCTGGCCGCTGCAATCAGCTGTTCGGCGGTGCGACCGGTTTCATCGTAGCATTCCAGTGCGGGCATGTTTTTAGCGAACTGCGCGGGGTCGGCGAGACCAGCATACGGGTCTTCCGGCGCCAATTTCGCCATGGCGACCGCCTGTTCGGCAATTGATTTCAAATTCTCCGGCGCTGTCATGCTGGTGGATAGGCTGGCCTGCCGCTTGCCGATCAGCACGCGAATGCCGACATCGATGTTTTCCGTCTGCTCGATATCGGTGAGGTGGCCTTCACGCAGCGCAATGTGCAGGCCCCGGCTTTCGGCGGCCATCGCATCGCAGCTTTCCGCGCCGGCTTTGCGGGCTTCGGCAACAAGCGTTTCAAGATGGCGGAGCAGATGGTGGGGCGCGGGCATGACGGGCGGAAATGGGAGTGTGAGGGGATAGGCCTAAAGACATAGAACAGGATGGCTAAAAAAGAAATCCTATATTCCCGGTTTCCCAATAATTGCAGCCAGTATGCCCCTATATAGCGCATTCGTCATTGCGAGCGCAGCGAAGCAATCCATGGTTCGGCTAGCGGTGAGATGGATTGCTTCGCTACGCTCGCAATGACGATTTGTTCTGGTGGTGCGCTTTCCCCAGGAAAGGCGAGCGCAGTTACGGCGTAAACGTGCCGTTATGCGCGGTGATCCATTCGATCAGTTTGTCGATGGCCACGGGTTTGCTGATAAGGAAGCCCTGGCCCAGATCGCAGCCGCGTTCCTTGAGGATGTTCCAGGTATTCACCGTCTCGATGCCCTCGGCCACAACTTTCAGGCCAATGTTGTGGCCCAGATCAATGATGGCGTGGGTGATCACCTGGCTGTTGCGGTTATCGGTGAGATCGAGAACAAAACTCTTGTCCATCTTCATGATGCTGAACGGCAGGCGCTGCAATTCGCGTAAGGATGAATAGCCAATACCAAAGTCGTCGATGGCCAGACCAAACCCGCGCAGACGCAAACGCGTGAGCACATCGGTGATATGGCGCACATCGCGCATGATTTCGGTTTCCGTCACTTCGATATTCACGCGCTCCGGCGCTACGCCATACTTTTTGCATAGCGCGTCCAGTTTATCCGGCACGGCGAGGTCGGTGAGATTGCCGTAAGTGAGGTTGATGGAGACGGCAATCGGCAAATGCTTCTGCATAGCCGCCACGTCGCGCACCGCCGTTTCCATCACGGCGACCGCCAGTTCATTGAGGCCGTCGCTATCGAGCTTGGCGAGGAAATTATCGGGCGACAAAAGCCCATGCTGCGGGTGGTTCCAGCGCGCCAGCGCTTCCATGCCGCGCACGCGGCCCGTGGCAATTTCAACAATCGGCTGGTAATGCAGAATAATGTCGGCGGCCTGCACGGCATCGCCCGCGACATCCTTTTTCTTGCTCGCGCTGCGGGTCTGGCTTGCGACCAGCTTATCGAGGGTTTCGCGGAGCGCCTCGATGGCGATGGGCTTTTCCTGCGTGCAGACAATGTTGAGGCCGTGCGCACTGCCAAGGCGCTGGGCGGAATTTAGAACGCGGGCATCATGGCCGCTCATGAGGGCGATCGCGCAGGGGCGGATGGCATCGCCAAGGGTGCGCAAAAGTTCGACGCCATCAATGCCCGGCATCATGAGATCCATGAGAATGCAATCGGGCGAAAAACTCGCCAACGTTTTTTCAACGATTGCCGGGTCGCTGATAGCCTGAACGGCAAAGCCGCGCGTTTCCGCCACGTCGGCGATCAGCTCGCAGATGTCCTGCTCGTCATCGATAATAAGAAGGCGGGGTTGATCGGTCATTGCGGCCTTCAGGTGATGTTCATGGCAGCTGAATTGCTGCCGCGGCGGGCGGTGGAAGATTTCTTTTCATTCGCCTGCACCAGCGCGGCAATCGCATTGCGCACATCGGCGGGCGTATAGGGCTTTTCAATCACGTCGAGGTTGAAGCTGTCAATAAATTCGCGGATGGGAACACTCAGCGTATCGCCGGTCACGAAGATGATGCGGCTTAAATAGCGCGACTTGGCCGCATGCAGCTGGCGGTACATACCCGGGCCATCCAGAACCGGCATGCGCAGGTCGCTGATGATGATATCGAAATCATTTTTTTCCAGAAGGTTCAGCGCCACACGGCCGTTTTCCGCCAGCGTGGCGGTGTGGCCATCGGGCTCGAGAATATCGGCAAGGGTTTGCGCGAGTTCAACTTCATCATCCACGATTAAGATGCGCTGCGGGGGAATGGCTTTGGCTTTCACCGGCGCTTGCGTCACTTCAACCGGTTTCTCAACCGCTTTTTCTTTTACCACCGCCATCGGCATGGTGAAGATAAAGCGCGCGCCGCCGCCATTGGCATCTTCCACCCAGATGCGCCCGCCATGGCTTTCAATAATGCTGTGACAGAGCGAGAGGCCCACGCCCGTGCCCGCGCCGGATGGCTTGGTGGTAAAGAACGGCTCGAAAATACGTAGTTTCAGGTCATGGGGCACGCCGGGGCCGTTATCGGTGATGGCGGTATAGATCATGCCGGCATCGCTTTCCCCATCGCCTTCCCATGTCTCGATGGTAATACGGCGGGGCGAGGGGCGATCCTGCAGCGCCTGGCGCGCGTTGATGACCAAATTCGTGACGACCTGCGTGAGCTGGTCGCTATCCGCCAGCACGCGCGGCAGCGCGGCGTTCATTTTCTTGACCAGTTCCACGTTATCGGTGCGGAGCTGGAAGGCCAGCAGTTCCAGCGAGCTTTCAATGATGTCGTTGATATCAACCGCGGTGCGTTCGGCCGGTTTGCGGCGGGCCAGCGCCAAAAAGCTGCGCACAATACGCGAGCAGCGTTCGCCCGCCTTCTGGATTTTATCGGCGCGGCTGGTGGTTTTGGTATCGGGCGCGGCTTCACGCATCAGCGTGGCCTGACCCACAATAACGGAAAGCGGGTTATTGAGTTCATGCGCGACGCCCGCCAGTAACCCGCCAAGCGCCGCCAGTTTTTCCGATTGCACAAGGGCGGCTTCCGCTTCTTTCACGCGGCCTTCGGCAGCGATGCGTTCGCTGACGTCGGAAATACCCAGCACCGCGCAGGGGCGGCGTTCGTAATCGATGAGGCGGGCGGACAGCGCGGCGGGGAATTTGCTCTGGTCGCCGCGCAGCATGGTGCATTCCGGCACGTCTTTCTTGCCGTCGCGTTTCAGTTCGTCGATCAGTTGGCGGCGGATCTCGCGGTCGGTAAGGAAATAATCAAGGCGCATGCCCTGCAGCTGCCCCACCGGGAAGCCAAGCGTTTTTTCGGCGCCGGGGCTGGCGTAAACAATCTCGCCTTCGGGAATAGTGGTGATGATAACCGGCACCGGGTGCGCGGCGGCAATACCGCGGAAGCGTTTTTCACTGGCCCTCAAACGCACTTCGGCGCGCTTCTTTTCCGTAACGTCGCCGACCGAACCCACCAGACGGGTCACGCGCTGGGTGGGATCGCGGAGCGCCACGGCGGTGAAGGTGACCCAGGCCATGCGGCCGCTTACGCGGCGCACGCGGTAATCGATGCGCAGCACGCGCTGGCGCGGATCTTTGAGGAAAGCAAACAGCTGGCGGCGCACCATGGCGCGGTCGTCGGGATGGATGATGCGCATCCACGATTTGAACGAGGCATCCGGGTTCTTGTTGAAATCAAGTTCCAGAATTTTACAGAGACGCGCCGAAAAATAACCGGTGCCGCGGATCATATCCCATTCATACAGCCCTTCGTTGGAGCCCAGCGCCGCCATCTGGAAGCGCTGGTTGCTGCGCGCGAGTTCGAATTCTTTCTTTTCCTGCCGGCGCGCGAACTGAAACGCGATCACCACCGCGAACAGCACGGCGCACAGGGCATAGGAAATGGCGGCGGCATCCAGCGCATCAATGGCAAACAGATGGCCAAGGCCCAGGCTGGGGCCAAGGCCGGGCATCTGGCCGAACAGCAGCACGCTAAACGCCAGAATAAGCGGCAGGCCGCCCTGCTGGCGGCGTAAGAACGTAATGGCGCCGCTCAGGATCAGGAAAAGCAGTACCGCCAGGCTGACGAATGGCAAAATCTCGGCCATGAAGGCGGTATCGAGCAGCGTGAGCGCGGCGCCCACGCCCATGAGGGCGCTTAACCCATAGAAATAAAACCGGTAGCCGGATTCACGCACATCGAGTTCCAGATACTGCGCAGTGAAAATGCAGCTGAACGCATAGAAGGCAAACAGCGAGGTGACCCAGATGAACTGCATGAACAGGGCCGGCGCCGTCATGTGCAGCGAATGCCCGTCGGATGCCAGATGCAATCCTAAACAGAAAATCATGAGGAGGATGAAAACCTGGCTGCGGTCGCGCACGACCAGCCACGTGGCCAGCAGGTAGAAGAACGACGCCGCCACGGTGCCCAGCACCACGCCCAGCAGCAGACCGGGATCCACGCCCAGCGCCTGCGCGATGGAGAGCTGCGGCTCATCCGCAAAAGCGGGCGCGGCCGTCAGCAGCAGGACGGGCAGCAGGGAAAGCGCGGCGATGAAACGCTTGGCAAAAGACATCATCAGCGGGGCGGGCGATGGACTTGCCCGCATAAGAGGTTCAATCGGATAACCCCCTATTTATGGTTAGAAAAACCTAAAAAGCCTTTACTTTGCGGGCGCTTAAGGCGGCTGGCGCCGTGTTTATTATTCGCCGGCCCCGAAACCTTATGGCTTTGTTCATGGCTTGTTAAGCCGGCCGCAACACCCGTTGCCAAAAGCTTAACGCGTTCTACCTTCGTGTAGATAAGTCACGCGTCATCCCGGCGAAGGCCGGGATCCACGAAAAGCCAAGCCGGATGATCCTTGTCGTATGGCCTGCCGTGGATGCCGGCCTTCGCCGGCATGACAAATCAGGAGAATTCCGATGTTCGATAATAACCAGAACTACTTCATCCGTCGTTCCGATGCGCGCGGCGGCGCCGATCATGGCTGGCTGAAAACCAGGCACAGTTTTTCGTTTGCCGATTACGTCGATCCCGCGTTCATGGGCTTCGGCAATTTGCGCGTGATCAATGAAGACCACATTGCCGGGGGTGGCGGCTTTCCGCCCCACCCGCACCGCGATATGGAAATCGTGACCGTGGTGCTGGCGGGCGAGCTTGCGCACCGCGACAGCCTGGGTAATTCATCCGTGATCAAACCCGGCGATGTGCAGCGTATGAGCGCCGGTTCCGGCATTCGCCATAGCGAATTCAATGCCTCCGAGACCACGCCGGTGCACCTTATGCAGATCTGGATATTGCCGGATACAGAGGGCGGCACGCCTACCTACGCGCAGAAAAACTTCAGCGAGGCGGAACTGAAAAACCGCTTTCGCTTGATCGCCTCGCACGAAGGCCGCTTGGAAAGCGTCAGCTACCAGCAGGATATGGATTTGTATCGCGCGGTGCTTGATAAGGGCGTGGAAGTGAAGTGGGATGGCCGCGCGGGCCGTGCCTTGTGGCTGCAGGTGGCTAAAGGCGCGGTGACAATCACGGGCGTTGATGATGCCCCGATTGAACTGAAAGCGGGGGATGCGCTGGCAGTGCGCTGGCAGCCCCAGTTTGGCATTTTGGCCACAGAAGGCAGCGACCTGCTGCTCTTCGATCAGCCCGAATAAATTTAAACCAGCAAGTAATTCGGGTTTTAGAAGCGTTTCTAGAACCCGAATTTTTACGCTTCTGAAACAGAACCTTTAGGCTTCCTCAAATCTTTGTTCAGGAAGGGGTAAGATTCACCACAATTTAACCAAAATTATCAACAGTTCTTTAATGAATAATTACTTGATTTTAAAGGAAAAAATCGCATTTCAAGATTACAAACATGAATTACTTTCATCCGACCCGTGTTATGCTGTGAGCATAGAGTAATACGGACGCCCGAAACAAGTTAACGACGGCCTCTATATATAAGCGGCGCCCGAAAACGACGAAGACCACGAGGAGATGAAGACATGAACGACGAAACCCTGCTCAAAACCGTAACGAACGGTCTGATGATCGCAGGCCATGAAATGGGCCCGGTGGGCGACCATTGGCCGGCCATCCATGCGGTCGTCAAAGGCGTGCAATCCGAATTTGAAGCGCATGACAACCGTCAGGCTGTAATTGGCGAAATGGAATTCTATATCGCCGACGTGCTGCGCAAGATGGAAGAAGCGTGCGAAAGCGCCCCGGCTGAAAAGCAGGCCGCCATTCGCCAGTTCACCAATGAAATGTGGGAACGCTATTACGCCATTCTTGAACCGGTCGATGCCAAGCACGAACCGGGCAATGACGACTTGTTGGACGATGCTTCGTGCGTCAAGCACATGAAGTCCGCCCGCCAGATCATCTCGCAGCTGGGAGGCCGCGCATGACGAACGATATTTTACGCGCAATGGACGGCCGCATGCAGGCCATGGGTCAGTCCAGTTTTGTGTATGGTGCTTTACAGGGCCTGCACGAAGACATGGTGCGTCAGGCGCCGAAAGAAGTTGCGCATCTGATCGCCAGCGATCTCTCGAGCGCTTTGCGTGATCCGCTCAAAGTTGCGGAAGTGGCGCCAAGCCGCCCCGCGACGGCACCGGGTCGCAGCCTTCGCGCGGTGCCTGCTGCGACAGGCCCGGGCCCGAACGGCTAATCAATACGAGTCACCTCCGGGAAAGGGCCCCGCCATTTTTGGCGGGGCTTTTTTTTATGTGCCCGGTTTATATGGTGAAAACGCTTCAACCATAATTCGGGCGGCGGCGAATCGCCGGCTAAACCCTTGTGGCTTGCGCGTTTGTTAAGAAATGAGTAATTTCTTAACTGCGTCATCTTATCCTACCCGGCGCAAACCCCATTCACTTCGACATGTTTATTTGATGAGGAACGTCAATGGCTGATAGCTATTCCACTGAAGGCTGCTCGCTTCAATGCGACAAACTCACCTACATCGCCAGCATTCTGGTGGCGGTCGTGTTTCTTGCGAATGCCGGCCTGATCCTGGCCAACCGCGGCACGCAGGATGCCATCGTGCAGCAGCAGGTTGATCTCTCCAACCGCAGCGCGAAGCTGCAGGCAAATGGCGCGTTTGAAAACGTCAGCCGTAACCTGGTCCAGGCCCTCGCCAACAGCGCGATCGAACGCAAGGACGATCAGATCAAGTCGCTGCTCATCCAGAACGGCGTCAGCCTGACCCCGCCGAAGAAATAACCATTCGCAAGAAAAGGGCTTATCCCATGACCGAACACACGCATAAGTCGCAAACCATCCTCACCGTCGCGGTGCTGTTGTTTGCCGTATTCCAGTTCTCGCAGATCCTGATGGACCGCGCGAACCTCAAGAACACCCAGTCGCAGCTGGCGACCCGTCTGGCGGAGATGGATAAAACCATCGCCGACGGCCAGGGCACGCTCGATAAGCTGAACGCGATCGCGGTTGGTACGCAGCGCCTTGCTGAAGCCGGCAACGCGAACGCCAAGCAGATTGTGGAAGATCTCGCCAAGGCCGGGATCAAGATCAATCCGAACTACAAGGAAGAGCAGGCCAAGGGCGCAGCAGCGGGCAGCGCGGCGCCGGCAGCTCCGGCTGCGGCGGGCGAAGCGCCGGCGGCTCCCGCCCCGACAGCCCCAGCGGAACCGGCTCCCGCGAAGTAATCGCAGGCCAGCAACCCATAAAAATCCCCGCCGGTTTGCCGGCGGGGATTTTTTTATTACTTAAGCCCCTCCCTTCGGGAGGGGGATTGGGTTGTGCTTTCGTTGGCGCGTGGTAATTGCTAGAATTAAAACATGACCCAAAGCCCCAATCTCAAACCCTTTCCCGTCACGTGGGATGAACTGCATCGCCACAGCAAGGCGCTGGCCTGGCAGCTGATTGAAAAGGGCCCGTGGAAGGGCGTGATTGCGATTACGCGCGGCGGCATGGTGCCGGGCGCGGTGATCGCGCGGGAACTGGAACTCCGCGTGGTCGATACCGCCTGCGTCTCCAGCTACGACCACCAGAACCAGCGCGCGGCGGAATTGTTAAAACCCGTGATGCCGGGCGTGGGCGATGGCACGGGCTGGATCGTGGTGGATGATCTGGCCGATACCGGCCGCACGCTGGAATTGATGCGGAAATACCTGCCCAAAGCCCATTACGCCACGGTTTATGCCAAGCCCAAGGGCCGCCCGCTGGTCGATAGCTTTGTGATTGAGGTGAGCCAGGATACGTGGATTTACTTCCCGTGGGATATTGAGCTGCAATTCGTGCAACCGATTGCGAAACAAAACAAAACCCCATAAAACAGGGGCATGGAAAAAAGCCCCACCCTGCAATTACAGCCCCGCCAGAGCCGCCGCGTGCGCGACGGCCACCCGTGGGTGTATTCCAACGAACTGGTCATGGACGCCGCCGCCAAGGCTTTGAAGCCCGGCGAAGTCGTGCGCGTGGTGGATGAGCATGGGCGCTTTGTGGCCGTTGCCCACTTCAACCCCCATACCCTGATTGCCGCGCGCGTGCTGGCCCGCAACGATAACAATCTCGCCGCCAATTTCTGGGAAGAAAAGCTGAGCAGGGCGCTGGCAATGCGCGAGCAGCTTTTTGCCACGCCCCATTACCGTCTGGTGCATGCAGAAGCCGATGGTCTGCCGGGCCTTATCATCGACCGCTTCGGGAATGATTTTGTCATGCAGGCGAACACCGCCGGCATGGACCGCGCGAAGAATGAAATTGCGGAAGCGCTCGTGAAATTGTTCAAACCCGCCAGCATTTTGCTTCGCGGTGATACCGGCGCGCGCACGCTGGAAGGTTTGGCGGAAGAAGTGACGTTATTGCACGGCGCCGCGCCCAAAGAACTCATCGCCCATGAAAACGGCCTGGATTATGTGGTCGATGCCAGCGAAGGTCAGAAAACCGGCTGGTTCTACGATCAGCGCCGCAACCGCGCGCTGGTGGCAAGCCTTGCAAAAGGCAAATCGGTGCTCGATTTATATACCCATTCCGGCGGCTTTGGTTTGCTGGCGGCCAAAGCGGGGGCGAGCAAGGTTGTCTGCGTGGATCGCTCGGATCTGGCGCTGCAATTGGCGGCGCAGACCGCTTCGCGCGCCGGCCTTAAAGCCGCTTTTGAAAAAGCGGATGTGTTTGAATATTGCGCCAAGGACGGCCAGCAATATGATGTGGTGGTGGCCGACCCGCCGGCATTCGCCAAAAGCAAAAAGGATGTGGGCGCGGCCTCCAAAGGCTATCGCAAGCTGGCGAAATTGGCGGCGGCGCATGTGAAGGCGGGTGGCTTTTTCTTTATGGCGTCGTGCAGCCATGCCATCACGCGCGAACGGTTTGATGAAGAAGTGGCGGCGGGCCTTCAGGAAGCCGGCCGCCAGGGTGCCATTCTGGCGCGGGTCGGGGCGGATATGGATCATCCCACCCATCCCGCATTACCTGAGAGTAATTATCTGAAAGGAGTGATCTGGCATGTCGCGTAAAACCAATAACAACCTGCTATTGGCGGTATTCGTGATCATCGTGGCGATTGCCGCGCTGTTTGGCGAAGGACTACCGCATTTTAAGACGGCCACGCATGAAGACAAATCGGTGAGCGTGGCGGGAAATGCCGAACAGAAAAAAGAAGCGGTGCGTTTTGTCATCACGGAGAAGCGCCGCAAGCATATTTTATACGGCGATGAAACCGGCGGCGGCCACAAAATGGGCATGGGCCGCCCCGGCAAGACCAAATTTCCCGCTGGCTGGGACGATGATAAAATCATCGATGCCATCCTGCAGGTGGCAAACGACGCCAAGTTGCCCATGCGCCAGAGCGGCAAATACTGGCTGAAGGCCGATGTGGTGGAGGGCGTGGCCATCCGCGCCGTGCTCGACCGCGATAAGGGCGAGGTGGTCACCGGCTATCCCATCAAGCGTGGCGCGGATGACTGAGATTGCAGCGGAAGCTGAATCACTATGGGGCAAACTGGCGGGCAGCGTGCCCGACGATGACCCGTTGAAAGCCGATGCTGCCGAATACATAAACGCCGGCGAATGGGGCATTGCCTGCGAAGCCATGGCCATTCTGGCCAAGCGCTACAAACAGGAAGACTGGGTGGTCAAACGCCTGGAGCCCTTGATGGAAGCGGTGATTTTGGCGGAGGAAGACGAATAATGGCCGGCAATACCCGCAAAGACGCGCAGAAATACGCCGCCATCAACCGCAAGGCGCGCTATGATTTTGCCATCGAAGACAAGGTGGAAGCCGGCATGGTGCTGACCGGCACGGAAGTGAAAGCGCTACGCGCCGGGCAGGTTTCGATTGCCGAAAGTTTTGCCGATGTGAAGATGGGCGAGCTTTATCTGCTCAATGCCAATTTTTCGGAATACGCCAAGGCGGGCTCGCACCTTCAGCACGATGCACGGCGCCCGCGTAAATTATTGTTGCGCGCGCGCCAGGCTGCCAAGCTGATTGGCGCCATGCAACGCGAAGGCGCCACGCTGATCCCGCTCTCGATTTATTTCAACGCGCGCGGCATTGCCAAGCTGGAGCTGGGCTTGGCCAAAGGCAAACGCCAGATTGATAAACGCGCGACGATCAAGGAGCGCGAATGGAAGCGCGACCAGAGCCGCGCGCTGAAAAATAAAGGCCGCGAATAGCAGTTAAGCTACTGATATCATAGTGAAATTATTGGCAGGGCTGGTGCGGGCCGTGGCGCATCGCTTATAGTTTTGGCGCATAATTTAAAAATCATATTCCATGCTTCTTACGCCGTCGCTCGCCGTTCTTGAAACGCTTCTTCGCCTCAACCAATGGGGCGCGCCCTTTATGGAATTGGTGGCCGCCGCGGCTGTCGCGAGCGAAGCGCCGCATGCCATCGGTCTTTTATTCAACCGTGCCACCGGTCTTACCCTGCGGCCATCCGCCGCGCGCGACGCGCAGCATTATGTGCAGATGGCCGATCCGTATGCGCCGTTTGTCCACCAGCCGCTGGCGAAGCAAAGTGAAATGGTGCATCTGTGGGCGCAGCAGTTTTTCGGCCCGCGCGATGCTGCTGGCATGGCCGCGCTGGACCGCCTGCTGCCCTGCATGACCGAATTCGCGCATCACGCGCCGTATGCCACGCATAAAGACACCATCAACATGCTGTTCATTTTATGTGAAGCGCACCCGGAACGCGTGCATGAACAGCTGTGGCAGAATCTGGTGGAAGGGTGCGTGGCCAGCGCCACCCACCCCACGACCGCCACCGATGCCCGCCATATGATGGCGGTTGCCAGCCTGCCCAGCCATCATGCGGCGTTTTTGCACGGCCAGCATATGGAAACCTTCCGCGAATGGCTGATTGGCGTGCTGGAAGCCACAGGCGAAAACGCGGCCACGCGCCGCGGCGAAGACAGCCTGACGCGCCGCCTGCATGCCGCGCGCATCCTGCACTTGCCCTATCTGACCCGCGACGGCGACCGGCTGCAGGCGCTAAGTCTGGAAAACGGCGGCTACAGCGCCGCGCAAGAACAACGCATCATGCGGGCGACGCAGGATTTACTGGCCACCATTGCCGGCCACACGCCACTGCTCAGTCAGCCCAACGAAGACATGAAAACGGCATGCGATGCGTTAGGCAATACCACGGCATATGAACCGGAAAATAATATCATCCGCGCCTGGCTGCGTCTGCATGAGCCCACGATCAGCCAGTTGCGCACCTGCTGCCCGCGCCCGGAAGGGGCCGCGCGCAGCATGCCGGATGCAAAGCCCGGGAACGGTTGAGCCAAACCGATACAGGCATCCCCGCGCAGGCGGGGATCCAGTTTAATTAATAAACAAAAAACAAGAGACACTGGATCCCCGCCTGCGCGGGGATGCCTGAGAGAGTGTGCTCATATTAAACAGTAAGTCTGGCTTTTGCTTCACCCAGAAGCCGCAGAAAATTATCCAGATAACGGATTTTGGGAAGGTTCTGGAGGGGCGTGAAGGTCACATCCAGATATTCGCTTTCGCGGAAGAACTGCTGTTCGTCGTGGCGTTGCTCCAGGCCGGCTTCTTCGGGCGTAATCTCGGTGCTTTCATAGCGTTTGACCACGCGGCACACTTGCGCGCGGCTAGGGTTATAAGCCGAGATCGCGCGCAAGATTTTACGCGCTTCTTCCATCCATGCGTTCTCGCGCCATTCCACCAGCGTGCCGCCTTTGATGCCGTCGGGTAAGGGCCCCATCAGTTTGTTGATCGATGTCTCGCGCTGAAAAAACGTAATGGTGATGAACGGGTCGTCCAAATCCGGGACAAAGGCGCGGCGGAATTCCGCGAGCACGCGGTTGCGGCCATCATAGCCGCCTTTCATGATCTGGTACTGCGTGAGTTCAGATGCCGCCTGCGGGCCATCCGCCATGCGGATGCGAAAACCTTCCTTCGGGTTGGCGTTCACGGCGAACTGCACGTCAAATTCTTTGCCCAGCGGGTCAAGATCGATGCCCTGCAACGGCGAGCGGCCGTCTTTGAAAAAGCCGCTGCCGGCTTTTGTTTTATCGCCATGCAGCTGGCCCTGCAGCACATCGAAGTTGCGCAGGTCTTTTTTATCCGGGGTCGTGTTCAGGGGCTTGTCGGACATAGGCGCCGGCAAGCTTAAGCGGCAACCGTTAAGGGTTCAATAAATATACTTTAAGCCGCGCTGG
>JBEHYA010000020.1:0-25670 GCA_048498415.1 Pseudomonadota bacterium | reverse complement strand
GATACCACTTGCTATGGTATTTGCCTTACGCAGCTCCATCATAACTGCGTTTGCTGGGCAGCATGGCGCGGTGGAGCATGACGGGGCGGTGCTTGGCGCCGTCTTCCGCGACGTAATGCGCATCGAGGCGTTCAGGCAGCACGAAATCAAGCTGCAGCGTGCCGCATTGCCAGGTGCGGCCGATGGCGTCGGTGAGATGGAATTCCACTTTCGGGCCATAGAATGCGCCTTCGTTCGGCAATTCTTCGAATTCCAGTTTGGCGCCGCGCAGGGCTTGCCGCAGGCCTTCTTCGGCGCGGTCCCAGATTTCGTCGGTGCCGCCGCGCACATCGGGGCGGAGCGCCAGTTTGATCTTGATCTGGCTTTCATTAAACCCAAGGTCGCGGTAGCAGCGCATCTGCATGGCGCAGTATTTAAGCGATTCCGCCATGATCTGTTCGGGTGTGCAGAAAATATGCGCGTCATCCTGCGTGAAAGCCCGCACGCGCATGATGCCGTGGAGCGAGCCCGACGTTTCGTTGCGGTGGCACTGGCCGAATTCCGACATGCGGATGGGCAGGTCGCGGTAGCTGGTGATGCCCTGCTTATAGATCTGCACATGGCAGGGGCAGTTCATGGGTTTGATGCCGAACATCTGTTCGTCATCCAGCTGCACGCGGAACATCTTGTCGCCATACATGTCCCAGTGGCCGGAGGCCTTGAACAGGCTGCTATTCACCAGCTGCGGCGTTTTGACTTCGATGTAGCCTTCGCTGCGGATGAGACGGCGCACATAGGTTTCCAAAAGGCGGAACATCGTCCAGCCCTTATCGTGCCAGAACACAGAACCGGCGGCTTCATCCTGCAAATGGAAAAGGCCCATTTCCTTGCCGAGGCGGCGATGGTCGCGCTTTTCCGCTTCCTCCAGCATCGTGAGGTATTGCTTGAGTTCCGCATCGTTGCGCCAGGCGGTGGCGTAGATGCGCTGGAGCTGCGCGTTCTTGGCATCGCCGCGCCAGTAGGCGCCGGCCACTTTCATGATCTTGAAGGCGGTGCCGACTTTGCCGGTGGAAGTTAAGTGGGGCCCACGGCACAGATCCATCCATTTGCCCTGGCGGTAAATGGAAATGGGCTGGCCTTCGGGGATGGCGGCAATCAGTTCGGCTTTATATTTTTCGCCGATGCTCAGAAAATGCTGCACGGCTTTTTCGCGCGGCCATTCTTCGCGCACGAAGGGTTCATCTTTCGCGATAATCTGGCGCATTTTGGCTTCGATTTTCTCGAAGTCTTCGGGGGTGAACGGGGTATCCCGCGCGAAATCGTAATAGAAGCCGTTTTCGATGGAGGGACCGATGGTGACCTGCGTGCCGGGAAATAATTCCTGCACGGCTTCCGCCATCACGTGGGCGGCATCGTGGCGGATGACATCTAAGGCTTCCGGCTTATCGCGGGTGATAATCTCGACCTTGTCGCCATCGTTAAGGCGCTTCTGCAAATCGGCGAGCTGGCCGTTGATGCGCGCGACAATGGAAACCTTGGCAAGGCTTTTGCTGATGTTGTTCGCAAGATCAAGCGCCGTGGCGCCATCGGGCAACTGGCGGGCCGAGCCATCGGGGAGGGTAATATTCATCAATTTTTCTGCAGGTTGGTTCATGGCGTTAAGCTAACAAATATAATAAACACCTGCAATTAGTCTAATTAATCGTCATGCCCGCGAAGGCGGGCATCCACGACAAGCCGAAAGACGAAGATCATGTTTAATGGCCTATCGTGGATCCCCGCCTTTGCGGGGATGACAGAAGCGGGTTATCCCTGAATATCCCGCATATCCTGATACAGCGCTAAAACATCGTTGATCATGAGGGAGCGGTCGAAGTTGTCTTCCACGAACGCGCGGGAGCGAAAAGCGAAGGCGTGGCGCTGTTCGGTGGAGAGTTTGAGAATATGGGCAAGCGCGGCGGGCAAACGGCTGACCTGATCGCCGGGGAGGAGAATGGTGGCAGGATCACGTAACAGAATTTCGGCCAAACCGTTGCGGTCGAACGCGACGACCGGGCGGCCCATGGCTTGCGCTTCCATGAGGGCGGCGAGGGAATCTTGCCCTTGGAAACCGGTGACGAGCACGGCGTGGGCGAGCCATAAGGCGGCGATGCGGTCTTGGCCGTCGCTGGTGACGATCACATGGCTGGAGAGGCCAAGCGCGGCGACGCGTTGCAGCACATAGGCGCGTTCGTCTTCAGGCGCAAAGAGCACGGTGTAGATGTTTTTTTCCTTCAAATCCTTGAAGGCGGGGGCGAGCGAGTCAAAAATCACCATATCCAGCGGGCAATCGGGCACCACGACAACGGGCCGGTCATCCGGCAACTGCCAGTTTTTTTCAAGCCCGGCTATTTTCTGCGGCGCGATGCGGTCGCAATGGACGATGGACAGGTTGATGCCGGGAAGAATAGTGCGCACCACGCTTTCCGGCAGGCTGAGCTGGGCGAGGAGCTGTTCGCGGGCGTAAGTAGACGGCACGATGATGCGCGTGAAGTGGCGGAGCATATCACTGCCGCGCGCGGCGAGTGCGGTAATCACAGGCTGGTTGAGCGTGATGATGGTGTGCTTGCCGGATTTCAGCATCACTTCATAGGCAAAGCGTGCCAGCGAAAAATCGAGCGTATGGATGAAATGCACGCGGTGGAATTTCAGCCAGTTCACCAGCTGGAAGACCGCCATCATGTGGCCGATGGCGCTGCCCTGCATATCCGGCAAAGTCTGGAACGGAATTTTGCGGCGCTGCAGTTCAAGTTTGAGCACGCCGCCCGGCGCGGCGATGAACGGTTCGCCGCCATGCGCCTTGATTTTGATGGCCATATCAAGCGCCATGCGGCCGTGGCCGGTGTTGGTCAGCTCCGAGCTTAAAATCAGGATGCGGCAACCCGCCAGGTTGAATTCCGGCGCGTCGGCGGCTGACTGGACAGGCGTTAGTTTTGGCAGCATAGTTTTAATTCAGGTCACAAAAACTGGCTTTAACAATGCCCGATAACGCCCCGGAATTCCAGAAACTTTCATTTAACGGCCATGAACTGGCCTATGACCTTACAGGGCCCCAGAGCGGGGCGCCGGGCATCATTTTTCTGCCCGGTTACTTCTCGGATATGACGGGGGCGAAGGCGACGTTTCTGGCCGAAAAATGTGCCGCCGTGGAACGGCGCCTGACACGGTTTGACTATAGCGGCCACGGGGCATCCAGCGGCAAATTCGTGGATGGGTGCATTGGCGACTGGCTGGCGGATGCTGTGGAAGTCTTGGATGCGTTGACTAGTGGGCCGCAGATTATTGTGGGCTCATCGATGGGCGGGTGGATCATGCTGCTTCTTGCCCTTGCCCGGCCGGAACGCGTGGCGGGGCTGGTGGGCATCGCGGCAGCGCCGGACTTCACGGAAGATCTGGTGTGGAACCAGTTCTCCGCCGCGCAGCAAAACGAGTTGATGAAGAACGGAAAAATTTACGAGCCGTCGGAATATGGCGAGCCGCTGGTGTTTACCAAGCGTTTGATTGAAGAAGGGCGGCGGCATCTGCTTTTGCGCGGGCCCATTAATATCCGGGCGCCGGTACGCCTTTTGCAGGGGCAGAGGGATGATGATGTGCCGTGGAAAACCGCGCACAATATTGCGGAAAAGCTCACATCCAAAGACGTTCGCATAAATTTAATCAAAGATGGCGATCATCGGCTGTCGCGTGGGCAAGACATGGATTTGCTGTGGCGCGAGATTGAGAGTTTGAGCTGATGCGTTTCGGGATTGATCTGGGCGGCACCAAGATGGCGGCGATTGCGATTGACGCAAGCGGCAAGGAAGCCGCGCGCCTGCGCCTGCCCACGCCTGACAACTACGATGCGATTTTGGCGGGCTGCGCGGAGATGATCGCGGGCTTAAGCAAAACCACCGGCGTAAAAGCAAGCGTTGGCGTGTGCATGCCGGGCGCGGTGGACAGCGTGAAGGGCATGGTGCGGTTTTCGCCCAACATTCATCCGTTAGCTGGCCGCAGTTTTGTCGCGGATATGAAAAGCCGGCATGGGCTGGAGGTGCGCATCGGCAACGACGCCAACTGCTTCGTGCTGTCGGAAGCCAGCGACGGCGCGGCGGCGGGCTTGCATACGGTTTATGGCGTGATTCTGGGCACTGGCGTGGGCGGCAGTATTGCGGTGCGTGGGCGTATTTCGGAAGGCCCCAACGCCATGCGCGAATGGGGGCATATTCCGCTGCCATGGGCGGAGAAGGGCGATTTAGACCTGCGCTGCGGCTGCGGGCAGACCGGGTGCATTGAGACGATTTTATCCGGGCCGGCTTTAACGAAGCAGTTGCGCGAAGCGCTTGGCCGTGAACTCGGCCATGAAGAATTACAACTGGCGGCGAACAGCCATGACCCGGCAGTGAAGCCGATCATCGATCGTTACAGCAATCGCCTTGCGAAAGCGCTGGCGATGATCATTCTGCTGCTTGACCCTGATGCCATTGTGCTGGGCGGCGGTTTGAGCAATCTGGATTTTATTTACCGCGATGTGCCGGAGTTGATTAAACGCTACACCATCCTGCGCGATATCCGCACGCCGTTACTCAAAGCCAAATACGGCGCCGATAGCGGTTTGCGCGGCGCCGCGTGGTTGTGGCCGGAGAATTAACAGAAGATTGTATGCCCCGTTGAAAAACGGGGCCCATTTATCCGCATTCAGATCGTGGGTGGATGGGCACCGGCTTTCGCCGGTGCATACCATCAGGAAACTTTTTCCAGCTTTAAATTGCTATCAAACGCGATGAAATCGCTGCGTTTGCCTTTGGCAAAGCTGCCGAAATCGCGATCAATTTTCAGGAATTCGGCGGGGTATTGGCTGGCCATGGCAAGGGCTTGTGGTAAAGCGATGCCGACTTTTTGAACGGCGATCTTCACGCATTCAAAAAGCGTGAGGGCGCTTCCGGCAAGGTTGTTCTGGTCATCCACGCACTTGCCGTTCTTCGCATGAATATTCTGGCCGAGGAGATTGAAGCCTGTTTGCGGCGATTGGCCGGCGGGCGGCATGGCATCGCTGACCAAAAACAATTTGCCGGGTGGTTTGGCGCGTAATGCCAGCTGGATCATTGCAGCATCCACATGCGCATCATCGCAGATCAGGCTGCACCATAGCGCATCGGTAGTCAGCGCAAGGCCTGACAGACCCGGCGCGCGGGCGCTGAGGCCGCCCATGCCATTATATAGGTGCGTGACCCCGCGCAGGCCCGCCTGAACAGCGCTGGCTAGCGTGCCGGCATCCACGGCGCTGTGGCCGGCGCTTAAAATGGCGCCTTTTTTGGCAAGCCCAGCGATTTCGGCGGTATCAAAAACTTCCGGCGCCAGCGTGATCATTAGCGTGCCGACATCGGCGGGGGTGATGGATTGCAGCACGTCGCGGTTGGCAACGGTGATGGCTTTGGCGGGGTGAATGCCTTTGCGTTCGGGATTTAGAAAGGGGCCTTCCAGATGCAAACCAGCGACCGCGCCATCTGGATTTTGCTGGCGGTATTTTTTGATGCCCGCCACGGCAGCAGGAATTTTTTTGATGTCGTCACTGATCAGCGTGGCCAAAAAAGCGGCGGTGCCGTTTTTGCGGTGGGCGTCGGCGATTTTTTCTAATTTGTCGGGGTTATCGTTGAACAGATCGCCGCCGCCGCCGTTCACCTGGGCATCCACTAATCCCGGCGCAAGGGTGAGGCCGGGCAGGGGGATGCGCTCGGCGCTTGCGGGCACGTCGTTTTTATCGGCCAGTGCCATGACGCGCGCCCCCTCGGCGACAAGCGCTTTACCGGCGAATAATTGGCCGTTTGTTACGATTGAATCAGGAAAAAAGGCTTTTAACGTCATGAAATCGCTGTATTTGAAAGCGGGTATGTAAGTAGGCTATACCTTGCAGCCTGTTACAAGAAGAAAAAAGGTAATTCCCATGGCCCGAACGCCGCTTAATACCCGCCCCGTCAATGCACCGGAACCCGATGCCGCCACCCAGAACCTGTTCGATGAAATCGATCAGGAGGTGAAGGCCAAGCAGATGACCGATTTCTTCAAGCGCTTCGGCGGCGCGATTGCCGGCGTGCTGATTGCCGTGGTGCTGGGCACCGCGATTGCCAGCACCATGAACAACATGCGTGCCGCGCAGCGCGAAAAAGACAGCGAAGCGCTGATTGGGTTGATGGATAAGGAATACGAAAATATTTCCCCAGATGAAGTAAAGGCGCGGGTGGCGGCCTATGATGACGTAGCCAAGAAAGCGGCGGGCGATGGCCAGAAGATGCTGGCGGGTTTTGCCGCTGCGGCCACGCTGTTGCACAACGGCCAGCAGGAAGAAGGCCTGAAAAAGCTGGATGAGGTGCGGAATAACGATAGCTTCCGGCCCGTGTACCGCGATTATGCGCTGCTCATGAAAGTGCGCGCGCAGATGGATAACGGTGATGCTGCCAAGCTGCAGGATGATTTGAAGCCGCTGCTGGATTCCAACAACGCGTGGTATTTAAGCGCGCTGGAGACCTCGGCCATTCTGTTTGCCAAGCAGGGCAAGATGGATGAAGCGGTTAACCAGCTGCGCGGCATTACCGATACGCAGGATGCCCCCGTGGCCGCGCGTGAACGCGCCCTTCAACTCACACGTCTTTATAGCGCGAAGTAATCGATCATGATGCGTGGCCTTGTTTTATTGCTGGTGGCGGCTGTTGCGTTGTCGGGGTGCGAGAGCATTTTCGGCAAGGAAGAAGGCAAGCGCGGCAGCCTGCCGGGTAAACGCGAAGACGTGTTCCTGCGCGACCGCGCGTTGCAGGCGGATGCCGCATTAAAAGACAGCGCCGTGGATATTGGCCCGGCGACCGATAATGCCGACTGGGTGGTGGCGGGCGGCAGCCTGAACCATTTAATGGGCGCGCTGACGCTGAGCGATAAACCAGCAGAAGCATGGTCGTCATCGGTAGGTGCGGGTTCTTCGCATGACAGCGTGTTGATCGCGCAGCCGGTGGTAGCGGGTGGCCGCGTGTTCACGATTGATGCGGAAGGCAATGTCAGTGCGTTTGCGATAAATAACGGCAACCGCGTGTGGCAACGGCAGATTCCTGATCCCTATCCGGAAGATAGCGTGGTGGCGGGTGCGGGTTTGGCGGTAGCAAACGGCAAAGTGTTTGCCACGACCAGCTACGGCAATGTGGTGGCGCTGGATGCCGGCAGCGGCAAGGTGCTGTGGCAGAAGGTTCTGCCATCGCCCATGCGCGGCGGGCCGATTGTGGTGGATGACAAGGTGTATGTCATCACCACCACGAATACGACCTATGAATTGAACGGCGCCGATGGTTCGGTGGGCTGGAGCCATACGGGCATTCAGGAAAACGCTTCGTTCATCGGCATGGCGAGCCCGACGGCGACGGATGAATTGATCATCTCGCCCTATAGCTCGGGCGAAGTGTTTGGGCTGCGCCGCATCAACGGCAAGCTGACATGGGAAGAAAATCTCTCCAGCAATGGGCTGAGTTTAAACGGCGCGCTGCCGGCGATGGCGGATATTCAGGGCCAGCCGGTGCTGGATGGGAACAAGGTGTATGTGGCCAGCCATTCGGGCCGCATTGTCTCGATTGATGTGCGTTCGGGCCGCACCACATGGGAAACCGATGTGGGCAGCGTGCAGACGCCGTGGGTAGCCGGGAACAGCATTTTTGTGGTGACGATTGATGGCCAGCTGGCGGCGCTGTCGCGCGAGGATGGCCGCATTCGCTGGGCGCAGCAATTGCCGCGCTACCCGGACCCCGATAACAAGACGGCGACCGAACAATGGGTGGGCCCGGTGCTGGCGGGCGGCGTGCTGTGGGTGGCAAGCTCCGAGGGCGAACTGAAAAGTTTCTCGCCGCTGAACGGGAAGGAGCTCTCGTCGCGTTCGCTGGGCAGCGCGATTTATGTGACGCCGATCGTGGCAGGCTGCACGCTGTATGTGCTGATGGATAACGGCACGCTTGTGGCGCTGCGCTGAGGATGCGGAATGTTAAAAGTTGCCATCATCGGGCGGCCCAATGTGGGCAAATCAACGCTATTCAACCGGCTGGCGGGAAAGAAATTTTCCATCGTCCATAACGAGCCCGGCATCACGCGCGACTGGCGCGAGGCCGACGCCAAGCTGTTTGATTTAAAATTCACCGCCATCGATACCGCCGGCGTGGAGCTGGGGCCCAAAGACAGTTTAAAAGCCCGCATGACCGGCGTGACGAAGAATGCGCTGGAAGTGGCCGATATCGCGGTATTTGTGGTGGATGCGCGCGCCGGTTTAACCGGCGACGACAGTGAAACCGCCAAGATTTTGCGTAAATGGGGCCGGCGCGTGGTGTTATTGGCGAATAAATGCGACCACGATCTGCCGGATGGCTATGACGAATTTCACAAGCTGGGGTTTGGCGAGCCAATCGCGTTTTCGGCCGAGCACGGTTTGGGTACGCGCGAGCTTTATGATGCCATTAAAGAAGATGTAGAAGCCGCCGAGAATGACGAGCTGGTGGAAGAAGAAAACGGCGATATGTCGCTGCACCTTGCCATCATCGGCCGGCCGAATGCGGGGAAATCCACGCTTGTAAACGCACTGCTGGGCGAAGACCGCATGCTCACGGGGCCGGAAGCGGGCCTGACGCGCGATGCCGTGGCGATTAACTGGAAATACGATGGCAAGCCGGTGCGGCTGGTGGATACCGCCGGCCTTCGCCGCCCGCAGAAGGTGCATGAAGACGTCGAGAAAATGAGCGTGGCGGAAAGCCGCCGCGCCATTCGTTTAGCCCACATTGTGGTGCTGGTTGTCGATGCCACCGAGATGTTTGAGAGCCAGGATCTGCACCTGGCCAAGCTGGTGGAAGAAGAAGGCCGCGCGATGGTGATTGCGATCAACAAATGGGATTTGATTCCGAACAAGGAAGAAGTGACCGGCCATTTGCGCAAGTTTTTAGACAAGAACATGGCGCAGCTGCCGGGTATTCCCATTGTCATGACCACGGCCACAAAGGGCCAGAAGGTCGATAAGCTGATGGAAGCGGTGTTTGAAGCGCACCGCATCTGGAACAAGCGCATTTCAACCAGCCAGATTAATAAGTGGCTGGCGCCGCTTTTGGAGCACCATCCACCCCCGCTGGTGCGTGGGCGGCGTTTAAAAATCCGTTACATCACACAGGCCAAGGCGCGCCCGCCCACATTCGCGGTGTTCGCCAATCAGGAACTCTCCGAAGGCTATGAGCGTTATTTGAAGAATAACCTGCGTGAATTCTTCGATATGCCGGGCGTGCCTATTCGCTTTCAGGTCAAGAAAGGCGAAAACCCGTTCGAAGATCGCAAGAAGCGGGATTAGCTGAGAAGATCGATAAGTCGCTGTGCGGCTTCTTCGGGCTGCGGCAACTGGCTTTGATCTTCACCCGGAAAAGCGTCCTGACGGAGCTTGGTGGCCATGATGCCGGGCTCGAAGATATGGGTGCGAATGCCGGATTTTTCCGTTTCTTCACGGTAGCTTAGCGCCAGTTCTTCAAGTGCTTTTTTGGATGCGGCATAGGGCCCCCAATAGGCGCGGCCCATGCTATCGCCACTGCAGGTTATAAAGGCCACCTGACTGCCCGCCGAAAGGCTGGGCGAGAGCACGCGGATGAGGCGCATGTTGGCGCCCAGATTCACTTCCATAATCCGCTGCCAGTCTTTTTCCTGGCAGTGGCTCACGGGCGTCAGCGCGCCGAGGCGCGCGGCATTCAGCACCACGGCATCGAGCCTCCGGAAGCGGTTATAAATCGTCTGGCCCAGATTGGCGTAGGCATCGGGCATATTGAGCAGATCGAAGGGAATAAGCGTGGCCGGTTTGCCGGAGAGTTTCTTGATGGCATCATCCAGTTCCGTGAGCGCGCCGGTGGTGCGGGCCATGGCAATGATATGCGCGCCTTCTTCCGCCAGCTGCAGCGCCAGCGCGCAGCCCAGCCCGCGCGTGGCGCCTGTGATGAGGATGTTTTTATCTTTCATTTCTGCCTCATCCCGGAAACCGCGAAGCGGTTATCCGGGATCCATATGTTCGTGCCGTTTATCAGTTGTTCAGTTCTTCATAAAGATCGCGCCACTCCGAATTTTCTTTCTGAATAAGAGCGATTTTCCAATCCCGTTTCCATTTCTTCAATTCTTTTTCGCGCGCAATGGCGAATTCCAGATCGTCATATCTTTCGTAATAAACAAGTCTATCAACACCATATTTTTTGGTAAATCCATCTTCCCGTTTTTGTTTATGCGCGGCGACACGTTGAACCAGATTTTTGGTCACGCCGATATAAAGCGTGCCATTCTTTTTGCTGGCCAGAATATAGACGTAGCTGCCCTGCATGACCGTTCGATGGATTCCGGATCGCGCTGTGCGCGTCCGGAATGAGGCGTTTAGATAAAATTATTCCGCCGCGGCGGATTCAAGGAAGGACAGCTGGCCGCCCAGGCGTGTTTGCAGGTCGGTGAGCTGGGTGGGGTAGTCGCCGCTGAAGCAGGCATCGCAATAATTGGGCTGATTGGAACGGCCTTTTTCGCCCACGGCGCGGTAGAGGCCATCCAGCGACACAAAGGCGAGGCTGTCGGCGCCGATCAGCTTGCCCATTTCCGCGACGCTGTATTTGTGGGCGAGGAGCTTTTCTTTTTCCGGCGTGTCGATCCCATAGAAGCAGGCGAATTTGGTAGGCGGCGAGGAGATGCGCATGTGCACTTCCTTGGCGCCGGCGGCGCGCACCATTTCCACGATTTTGGTGGAGGTGGTACCGCGCACGATTGAATCATCGATCAGCACCACGCGCTTGCCCTTGATGAGGGCGCTATTGGCGTTGTGCTTGAGCTTCACGCCAAGATTGCGGATGCCGTCGCTGGGTTCAATGAAGGTGCGGCCGACATAGTGGTTGCGGATGATGCCGAGTTCAAATGGCAGGCCGCTTTGCGCGGCGTAGCCAATGGCAGCCGGCACGCCGCTATCGGGCACGGGCACGACAATATCGGCATCGGTGGGGTGTTCTTTGGCGAGCTCCATACCGATGCGCTTGCGCACATCATAGACCGAATGGCCCGACATGGCGCTATCGGGACGGGCGAAATAGACGTATTCGAAAATGCAGAAGCGCGAATTGCCCTTTTTGCCGAACGGGTGATAGGAGGTGACTTTGCCGCCTTCAATCACCACGCATTCGCCGGGTTCGACTTCGCGCACCAGCTGCGCGCCGATCACATCCAGCGCGCAGGTTTCGCTGGCGAGCACAAAGGCTTCACCCAGCTTGCCGAGCACCAGCGGGCGGAAGCCGAATGCATCGCGCAGACCCATCATGCCCTGCGGGGTGAGGGCCACCAGCGAGAACGCGCCTTCAAGCTGGCGCGTGGCATCGATGAATTTATCAACCGGCGTGACCTGCCGGGATTGCGCCATCAGGTGAATGATGACTTCGGTATCCGACGTTGTATGAAACAGGCTTCCACGCTGGATCAGGTCTTTGCGGAGCGTATAGGCATTGGTGATATTGCCGTTATGGGCGACCGAAAAGCCGCCAAAATCGAAATCGGCGAAGAAGGGCTGCACGTTACGCAAAGACGTTTCGCCCGTGGTGGCGTAACGGTTATGGCCGATCGCGGCGGAACCGATCAGGCGGCGGATGACTTCTTCGCGGCCAAAAGTTTTGCCCACGTGGCCCAGCGCATGGTGGGCGTGGAAATGCTCGCCGTCATACGCAACGATGCCGGTCGCTTCCTGCCCGCGGTGTTGCAGGGCATGAAGACCAAGCGCCGTGATTGGCGCCGCATCACTGTGATCGATGATGCCAAAAATGCCGCATTCTTCCTTGAGATGATCATCGTCATCGAAGGGGAGTGTCGTGAGCATTTTTTGGTCTGCGGACATTTGCTTACGGGCCCTTCTTGATGTCGCCGATGGTTTCATCGAACTGGTTGGTGCCGCTGTCTTTGGGGGGCGGCAGGCTCTCGCCGGCGGGGGCGGTGGGCTCGCCCGCGCTTGCGGCGGCATCGTCCACCTTATCCCCGGCTTCCTTGGTCTTTTTCTCGAACATTTTGCGCTGTTCTTCGGGGATTACGTCGCGGATCAGGTTGGCGCCGTATTCCATGAGGGGGCGGGTTTTGGCTTCCTTCATCCATTCCGGCTGGTGGTCTTCTGCGACCAGCCAGGTGCCGATCAGATAGAAAATAGAAATCAGCAGAAAGCCGCGCGCGGCACCGAACAGGAAACCGAATGAGCGGTCGATGGCGGTGATGCTTTCGCCCTTGATGAAGCTGCGAATGTAAAAGGTGATGGGCACCAGCACGATCATGACAATGGCGAATACGCCGGCGCCAGCTGCTGCATCACGCAGCATGGGGTTATGAATTTTTTCTTCGAGGTAAGGCACCAGCAGATGGAACTGGGTGAAGCTGAGATAGGTGGCCAGAAGCCAGGTGCCGAGGGCGAGGGATTCACGGATAAAGCCGCGTACAAAGGCGAGCACTGCGGAGAGCAGAATGATGACGATAAAGAGAATGTCGATCGCGGTATTCGGCATCAGGCCTCAGCGGTGGAAGAGGGGTCACCTTTCAGGGCTACTATATAGAGTTAGCCGAATAGTTGCGCAAGGATGGCCTGAAAGCCGTTATAACAAGCACCAAAGCTTGCCATATTTACGGGGCGGGACGGATGCCGGGATCGCGGTGAGAATCTGAGGGGCGGGCTGCGCCGGATGCGTCGCTGCGGCGCTCTGCCACATAGGCATTGAGTTCGGTTTGCAGCGGCGAACCGCTCGCCACATTTTTCATGATTTTTGCGCTGGTCTCATCCAATTCCCGGTCATCCAGTGTGGCAAGGCTGGTCCACAGACGTTCGCGGGCAGCGTCATAAAGCGGGTCGCCTTCCTGTGCCAGCGCGGCCAGCTTACCGATATAGAGAGCTTGAGCAGCCATGGGGATGGAAGGCTGGCCATTATGCGGGGTGGTATAGGCCAGCAATTTGTTTCCAATGATCCCAAGGGCCGCCGGCGTAATTGGTGAATACCGGTCATCCAGAGTCATGAGAGTCTGGCCGATCGCGGTAATCCCAATGTGGCGATCGAAGGCGGTGAGGTCGTCCACGCAGGTGACAAAATGGCCCGCAGCGATTACCTGCCTCTCGGGGCTGCCAGCGGTAAGTGCATTCCATGTCGTCTTGATGGCAAGTTCATACCAGTTCCGTGCCCCCGCGGGGTTTTCTTTTTCCAGATCGAGGCCGTGACGGCGCATCTGGTCGGCAAGGCTCCATATCTGTACATGCAGCCGTTCCTCGAGGCGCGGGGCCAGTTTGGTATCTAGGAGGTGGGTCAGGCTTTTAGCGACGGACTGCGTTTCTTGATAGAGATCCCATGTGTTGCTGCCGGTCTTAGCCAGCGCGGCGCTGGCTCTTTCCGTATGGGCCAGCGCGTCAGTGTACAATGGCTCAGACAGGGAAGGGTCGGTGTGGTAATTCCGCGCGAGATTGTAGACCAGCGCGAAGGCCTGCAAAGGTTCGGCGGCACGGGCGTGGGAGAGGATGTAATCGATAAGCGCCGCTTCCGCCAGACTGGCGGGCGCCTCTTTATCGGCGGCGCGGAAGAAGGTGAGCGCGCGGGCGGCCTGTTCCAGGCCTTCTGCATTGCCGGGCAGTTTTTTGGCCAGGCCAAAAAGGGCGGCTTCGCGCCGCGCTTGATCGGCGGCAGCGGTATGGCGCGCGACAAACATCAGGTCGTTGATGGGTGCTGAAGGGATATCAATGTCGGCGGCCAGCTGTTGCAGCGTATCGGCAAATTCGGCGCCGGCCATATCGCTTATATCATCGTGAACGAGGGTGGATGGATAAACCGCTTCAAGGTGACGCATTCTTTCCGCGCGTAGGGTGCTATCGGAAATCCAGTTATACCGCTCAAAAGCTTCGCGGCGCGCCTGCCGGAGCTGAGGGGGGTTGAGCTTTTGAAAAGCAGCGTAGCAATTACCGGCAACAACATCGTCTTTGATCGCTTCGATATAGGTGACAGCCTTTTTAAAAACGAGTTCATCGGGTACAACGGAATAACCATTCAGCAGATCGATGAGGGCCTCTGCCGCCATAACGGGATTGGTCTTGCTTAAATTATCCGTGAGGGTAAGAAACGGGGTAATCTCCTGCGCGCCCAGATATGGATGGGTCGCGATGCTGTTGCGGACGTCAAAAGCCTTGAATGATTCCACAATCGCGGGCGGGTAGCCGGGAGCAGCGGTTACGCCTGCTTTGGCATTATTGAAGGCATTAACCGTCATACAGGCTCCGATTGCGGGAATGATCTTTTATAACTATTCCGGCATGGTTAATACAATGCGGGAAATAGTTGCTATGCCTCTCGCACGCGCTGCTGGCGGGGCATTTCGCCAAAAAGCACCTTTAGCTCGGAAACATGCTTAAGAAAAGTAAGTTTCAGGCCGTGCGCGGTACCGTGTTTGGTGGCCATCTTGGGGTCGTAGGGAATAAAGGCCTGCGTGAAACCAAGCTTGGCGGCTTCTTTCAAACGCTGGTCGGTCTGGGAAATTGCGCGGATTTCGCCCGATAGCCCGACTTCACCAAAAATCACGGCGTCATGCGGGACGGGTTCCTGGGTGAGCGATGACATGAGGGTGGCGGCCACGGCCAGATCAACGCCGGGTTCGGCGACGCGCATGCCGCCGGCGACGTTCAGGTAAACATCGTTGGGGCCGATATTCACGCCGGCGCGGGTTTCTAATACAGCCATCAACATGGAAAGCCGGGCGTTATCCCAGCCCACGGTGGAGCGGCGCGGCGTGCCAAGCGAAGAGGGCGCAACGAGCGCCTGAATTTCCATGAGCATGGGCCGCGTGCCTTCAATGGCCGCGAACACGGCGGTGCCCGGGGTATCGGCCGCGCGGGTGGACAAGAACAGCGCGGAAGGGTTGCTGACTTCAGCCAAGCCCTGTCCGCCCATTTCAAAAACGCCGATTTCATCGGTGGCGCCAAAACGGTTTTTAACGGCACGCAGAATGCGGAAATGGTGGCTGCGCTCGCCTTCAAAATACAAAACGGTATCGACCATATGTTCCAGCACGCGCGGGCCTGCCAGCGTGCCTTCCTTCGTCACATGGCCCACAATTAAAAGCGTGGCATCGCATTTCTTGGCGGCGTTGATGAGTTCCTGCGCGGAGAGGCGCACCTGCGCCACCGTGCCGGGGGCGCTATCCAGCACATCGGTGAACATGGTCTGGATGGAATCGATGACGATGATATCGGGGGAGTCCACGCCATTTAATGAGGCGACGATTTCGCGCACGTTGTTGCTGGCGGCGAGTTGCAGCGGTGCATCGGAAAGGCCAAGGCGTTCGGCGCGCAGGCGAATTTGATCCACCGACTCTTCGCCCGAGACATAGGCGCAGCGGTAATTTTTGGAGAGCTGGCTGACGGCTTGTAACAGCAGCGTGGATTTGCCGATGCCGGGATCACCACCCACCAGCACGGCGGAACCTGGCACAAGGCCGCCGCCGCAGACACGATCAAATTCTGCAATCTTGCTGAGGCGCCGGGGCAGGCGTTCGGTGGTGCCCTGCAGGCCCACGAATTCCAGGCTGCGCGATTTGCGGGATTTGGCGGGGCCGCCACTTAACGATTTGGAGGGCCCGACGCTCACCGCTTCTTCAACAAGTGTATTCCACCCGCCGCAGGCTTCGCACCGCCCCGACCATTTGGGAGCGATACCACCGCAGTTCTGGCAGACATAGTGGGAAGTGGGTTTGGGCATGTTCTTGAAATGTTCTAATGCAGATTGCCGTTTTTTGCAAGGTTTTTCGAATAAGCCGCATTATTTTCGGTTCGATGATGTAACGTTTCAGGCATGCGAAGCCCCATTGCATTAGCACGCGAAATTTTTGGCCGCCGCCCGGCTGCGGCTGCCACGCCGTCACTGTTAGGGCTGCCGGAAAATCCATATCCCATCGCGCAGCAAAAAATGAAAACACTGTATGAGTTTTTGCTCCACGACAAGCCAAGCGCTTTTTTGAGCCGGGCCGAGGCGGATGATTACGATGATTCCATTGCGAGTGATTTGGCGCTGCTGCGCGATGCGCAGGATATTTTTGAGAGAATAAAAAAGTTTGACCCGGATGCGCCACAGACGCTTGTTATTAAAGACGCGGGCGGCAGCACGATTAAAATGGCCGATCTGGAAGAGATGGCGGCGGATAATTACCAGCTCAATTACAAATACGGCATGGCCGCGCTGTTCAAACTGCTGCCGGATGATTATGCGGCGGATGCGGACGAAATGATTCAGATGGCCAGGCGCGCGCGTGATTTTCAGGAACATGCGCCGCAGATGGGCCTGCCGGCAATCGTGCTGGATGAAGATTTGATTGATCCCGATCGCCGCAAGCCCGAAAAGGCCGCCCTTGTGGTGCGGCAGCTAAAGCAGATTATCAAGCCGTTTGTAACGCCCCGCCGCAGCTTTCTACCGCGCCGAAAGCAAGAGAAGCGGGTAGAAAACTAACCGCCCCGTACCTGCATTTTGATCGGCCCTTCGGCGCGGCCGTGGATGAATTGATCCACATACGGGTTGCCCGATGTATCCACTTCTTCCTTGCGGCCCTGCCAGATGATCTGGCCCTGATAGATCATGGCAATGCGGTCGGCGATTTTGCGGGCGCTGGCCATATCGTGGGTGATGGAGATGGCGGTCGCGCCAAGATCGCGCACGCATTTGATGATGAGGTCGTTGATCACGTCGGCCATGATGGGATCGAGGCCGGTTGTGGGTTCATCGAAGAAAATAATCTGCGGGTCGGCGGCAATGGCGCGGGCAAGACTTACGCGTTTTTGCATACCGCCGGAGAGTTCGGCGGGAAATAAATCGGCCACATCGGCGCTGAGGCCAACGGAGGCCAGCTTTTGGATGGCGACTTCACGTGCCTGCGGCGCTGGCATTTTGCGCGCCTGCATCAGCTTGAACGCCACATTGCGCCACACGGGCAATGAATCGAACAGGGCGGAACCCTGAAACAGCATGCCGAATTGATCGAGATGAGAATCGCGGCGGCGGCCCGAAATGCCGCGCACTTCTTCGCCATCGATTTGAATGGAGCCGCTATCGGCTTCCAGGATACCCAGAATACATTTCAGCATCACCGACTTGCCCGTGCCCGAGCCGCCGATAACGACCAGCGACTGGCCCTTTTCAACCGACAGGTCGATGCCGTTCAAAACCTGCTTCGGGCCAAATGCCTTGCGGACATTTTTGAGTTCGATCTTTGCCATGAGCTATTGCGCGAAAAAAAGGCCGGTGAGGAAGTAGTTCATGATGAGAATGAGAATGGAGGAGGAAACCACTGCATTCGTGGTCGCCGTGCCCACGCCTTGGGCGCCGCCCCGCGAATTGAAGCCAAAATAGCAGCCCATGAGGGTGATGACGAAGCCGAATACCGACGCTTTGACGAGACCGGAGACGACATCCATGGTCTCAAGGAAACGCACGGTCTGGTCGATGTAATTGGCGGCGTTGAAATCAAGCCGGTAGACGCTGACCAGAAAGCCGCCGAATACGCCGATGATATCGCCCACCAAAACCAGCAGCGGCAGCATGAGCGTGCCGGCGACAATCCGCGGCACCACCAGATATTTGACGGGGTTGGTGGATAAAGTAGTGAGGGCATCAATCTGTTCGGTCACGCGCATGGTGCCGACTTCCGCGGCAATGGAGGCGCCGATGCGGCCTGCCACCATAAGGCCGGCGAGCACGGGGCCGAGTTCGCGCGTCATGGAGAGTACGACAACGTTGGCAATCGCGCCTTCCGCCGAGAAACGCGCGAAGCCGGTATAGCTTTGCAGCGCCAGCACCATGCCGCTGAACAAGGTGGTGAGGCCCACCACGGGCAGGCAGTAATAGCCGATATCGATGAACTGGCGCATCAGCTGCGGCCAGAAGAAGGGCGGGCGGAAAATATGGCTGACGGCGCGAATGGTAAAAAACGCGAAGGTGCCGGTGGATTCCAGAAATACCAGCATGGTGCGGCCCAGCAGGCGGCAGAGATGCAGGATGCGGTCCTTGCAGAAATTGACGAGGCCTGTCTGGCGCGGATTGGCTTCGGCGGGAACGGTCATATGTTATGCGGCCTCAGATAAAGGAACATATTTGCGGGTCACGCGCGCTGAAATATTGGTGAGCATCTCGTAGCCGATGGTGCCGGCGCTTGCCGCCAATTCATCGGCCGATTGATGCGGCCCCATGATTTCAACCCGCGCGCCTGTATGGACAAGCGCTTCCGGCACATGGCTGACATCAAGCGTAATCAAATCCATGGAGACCCGGCCAACCAATGGCACTTTATGATCGCCGATATAGAAGTGACTGACCTGACGCCGGTCGGAATTGCTCAGGGCCCTAAGAAGGCCGTCGGCGTAACCGGCGGCGATTGTGGCCAGGCGCGTTCCCGCCCGCATATGCTGCGTGGCACCGTAGCCAACGGGCATATCGGAGTCAATTGAACGCACCATGATAACGGGCGCAAACAGGCTAACGGCATTGCGCAGATTGGCCGGGGTGCTGGCGGGCGTTGCCATGCCATAAAGCGCGCGGCCCGGGCGGCATTGATCGAAATGATAGGCGGGGCCTAACAGAACGCCGTTGGAATTGGCGAAGGAACGTTTGGCCTGCGGGAAATGTTTGGCGATCGTTTCAAACTTTTTGAGCTGTTCGGCGTTCAGGGGATGTTCCGGTTCATCCGCGCAAGATAAATGCGACATGATGTGGGTGAAAGGAACGTGCGCGGCTAACGACGGATCATCGCACAGCTTTTTCCATTCGCGTGCGTCAAGGCCAAGGCGGTTCATGCCGGTATCGACGTGGAGCAGGGCCGGGCCCTGCCAGCGTGATAGCGCGCCGAGATCGTTGATGACGGGCAGAATGTTGTTGGCGCGCGCTTCATCTTCCGCGCCGGCTGGCACACCGCCAAGCACCGCGATGCTGATAGCGGGTAGGGCGGCGCGGAGTTTTAGGGCTTCATCAAACAGCGCCACATAAAAGTTTTTGCAGCCGATTTTGTTGAGGGCCGTGGCAATCGCGGTGGCGCCAAGGCCGTAGCCGTTGGCTTTGAAGACTCCGGCGATTTCCGATTTTGGCGCGCGCGATTGCAGCAGGCGGTAGTTATACGCCACCGCATTCAGATCGACCACACAGGTGACGCCCTTCGTCATCCCCACAACCTCATACCGGCGAAAGCCGGTATCCAGTGCGATGCGCGCGTCTGCGCGCAAATATGTTTAGCTGCAGACGCAGCTTTAGCTGGATCCCGTTTTTCAACGGGATGAGGTGGAAGAATATCAGTCATAATTTGACTGGGATTCCTTGGCGAGATCGGAGAAGCGGGTGAACTGGCCTTCGAACTGCAGTTCCACGGTACCAATTGGGCCATGACGTTGTTTGGCGACGATCACTTCCGCGATGTTGTGGATTTTTGACCCACGCTCCTGCCAGGCTTCATAGCGCTTGTTGAATTTATCATCCGTCTCATCAGCGCGGCGCATGGGTTCGGCGCGGCTGTGGTAATATTCTTCGCGGAAGACGAACATGACCACGTCGGCATCCTGTTCGATGGCGCCGGATTCACGAAGGTCGGAAAGCTGCGGGCGCTTATCGTCGCGCGCTTCGACGGCACGGCTGAGCTGGGAAAGGGCCATGACCGGCACATCCAGTTCCTTGGCAATCGCTTTTAGGCCACGGGTAATTTCCGAAATTTCGAGCACGCGGTTCTGTTCGGAGCGGCCACTGCTGCTGCCCTGCATGAGCTGCAAATAGTCGATCACGATTAATCCCAAGCCATGCGCTGAACGCTTCATGCGGCGCGCGCGGGTGCGAAGGGCGGCGATGGTGAGGCCAGGCGTATCATCGATATAGAGCGGCAGGGATTCCATTTCCTTGATGCTCTCAATAACCTTGCCGAATTCTTCAGGCCGCACCTGGCCGCGGCGAATATCGTTGGAAGGAATGCGCGCGTGTTCGCTGATGAGACGGGTGGCCAATTGTTCGGCGGACATTTCGAGGGAGAAGAAGCCGGTGACCCCGCCTTCCTTGCCATTCGTCTCGTAAAATTTCCGCGCGGCGGCGAAGGCCATGTTGGTGGCGAGTGCGGTTTTACCCATGGAGGGGCGGCCGGCGAGAATGATGAGGTCGGAGCGCTGCAGGCCGCCGAGTTTTTTATCCATATCCACAAGGCCGGTGGTGACGCCCGTGATATGCGTATCGTTCTTGAACGCGGCTTCCGCCATTTCGCGGGCTTTGCGCAGCGATGTGGCAAAGCTCACGAAACCGCCGCGAATATCGCCACTGGTAGCAAGCTGGAACAGCTTTTGTTCGGCTTGCTCCACTTGCGTGATCGCAGGTTCTTCGACATCGCCGCCGAAGGCATCGTTCACCACATCGGTGCCGATATCGACGAGCTGGCGGCGGAGATACAGATCATGGATGGTGCGGCCGTAATCGGCGGCGTTGATGATGCTCACATAACTGCCGGTAAGCTGGGCGAGATAATCGCCGCCGCCCAGCTGCGCGATCTCGGGATCGGCGCTGAAAAAATGTTTGAGCGTAATCGCATCGGCTTTCTGGCCGCGTTCTATCAGCGTGATGACGGCTTGATAGATGCGGGAGAAGACGGCGTTATAAAAATGTTCGGGCCGCAGAAACTCGCTGACTTTTTCATAGGCCAGATTATTACCGAGGATGGCGGCGAGCAGCGCCTGCTCGGCATCCAGATTTTGCGGAGGCGTGCGCGAGGTAGTGAGCTCGGTTGCGGGGGCGACGACGGTTAATTGGGTGCTGGCCATGGGCAAATTTATAGCGTGATGGCCCACAAAATTTCAGCACTAAACTATACACACCCTGTGGGAAATGGGGGTTTTATGGGCTTTGCTTGATTTATAAGGTTAATGGCAATAGTTTCAGGGCGCTCTGATAATGTGTGGGCCGGTATTTTTAAGGACATAAAACATGACTGAAATTATTCGTTTTAAAAGTGTGATTCCCAACGCGCAGGAAATCGCGGCGGCGGTGGATGCCATTTTTACACATCCGGATGTCTTGTACGTCAATGAAGCGCCGCGCGCCGGCATTGAAATCTGTTTTATTGATGATGTAGGTGGCCAGCGGACGTCGCGTATCCGCAGTGTCCCGGGCCTTGATATCGACCGTATTTTAAGCAAGAAACCCAGCCACTTTATGGTTGTCCGTGGGTCGACTGACCAGGATCATCATGTCATTGACACCCGCAAGGTCTACTCATGGGTCGCAAGCAATATGCCCGACCGGGTTATCGTTCGCTTCAAAGATTTGCCAAATTCCCCGCAGCCTTTTGATATTGTCGTGAGTGAATTTGTAAGACAAATGGGCGAGCAGGGATTCGATTTGCCGGGTGAGAAGGAAGCGCGGCGTCCTACTTCGGTCGGCATCCCACCGCAGCAACAGCAGGCAAGGCACGGCTAGGATGAGTGGTGCGGCTATCAATCACGACGATACGCTGTTTGTGGTGTTTATGCGTACGGGCGAAGGGCGCCGGTATTACCCGCAGCCCGGGCATAAGCATGATGTCGAACAGTTTGAAAAGCTGCCATTAGACCGGGACGCTATGGGCCCGCTGCTGCAGGATGCAAATTATATAACGATTACAACGGCCAATAGCACTTACTTCATCAATCCAGATAAGTTGATTGGCTATCGGCCAAGCCAGACGCCCGGTCGCGTCACACTGTATTGGCTAGGCGCCTCCCGCTCCACATTTGTTGACGTAGCATGTGACGAGTTTGAGAAGCAGAATGCCGAAAGCGGCAATCGCATGCGCCGTTATACCGGCAACGGTTCCGTGGAAAGACCCAAGGTTCTGGAAAACTAATCAGCTTTCCTTGCGGGCCTGCTGGACGATGCAGCCGTACCAGCCGAGACCTTTATAGGTTTCGTAGCCGGGGGTGAGGGCGAAGCCGATGGTGTTGCCCTGCTGGTCGGCATAGGAACCCGTTTTATTATCATCGGTTTTTAGCGGGAAGCTGCGTTGCAGCACGTCATTGCCATCGCTTGAAGCGATGATCATGAACTTGCTATCGAGGAGCATGGCGCGGGTGATGTTCTTTTCATCTTCCGACAGGCGCACGGAATTTACGACGTTCTGCGACTGCGCGCCCCAGTCGAAGAAAATGCCGAGCACGCCCAGCACTTCACCATGCAGATCGCCGTCGCGGCGCACAGCGGCGGCATAGGTGGCCACGGTTTTATTATCCAGCGACGTATTGACCATAATATCGTTGACCACGAATTCATCGCCGGTATTGGTGTGCATGGCCTGCTTGAACCAGTTTTCGCCCGCCACGCTCATGCCACGCACTTTTGGATAACGGTCGGGACGGCCATTGGCGATCACGCGGCCGGTGCGGTCGGCGACCCATAAATCCAGATAAACAGTGTAGGCGCCTAAAATCACACCCATACGCTTGCATGCGAACAGCGCGCTTTCGTTGGAAGGTTTCTGCAGGCAATCAACTACGGCGCTGTCGGTTGCCCACCAGCGTACGTCGCAGGAGCGTTCATATAAATTGCGGTCGATGATATCGATCATGTTCAGGGCAAGGTCGGTGAGGCGTTGCCCGCGGATTTGCGTGACGAGTTTCCGGCCCAGCGTTGTAAGTTCGGCCAGCTTGCGGCCCATTTCTTCAGTGAGTTCTTTGGAGATTTTAGCGATCTGTTCAGAAATAACGCGCACCTGTTGCGCAACAATCGCAAAGCCTTTGCCGGCATCGCCGGCGCGGGCGGCTTCGATGGTGGCGTTGAGCGCCAAGATTCGTGTCGTTGCCGTAATTTTTTGGATTTCGCCTACCTTTTTCGTGGCTAAATCAGAGACCGCTTGCGACAAGTGGAGAATTCTCTCAGGCATTTCGGTTACACCTTACAAAGCTTATGGGGCAGTTGGCGACGACTCTGGCTTTTCTTCTGGCTAATTTTCCAATGTGGAAGTGTATAATTCATTAACCATTAGACGGATAAAAACACAAAAGAAAAATCACCGCGATGCACAACTTACTTGCACTCACCCTGGAGAAAAAAATGACACACAAACGTAACGGTTTGCTCGGACTCTTGTCCGCAGCAATGATGATGTTAGCGCCGGGCCTGGCGCTGGCCGCCGATGCGCCCACTATAAATAGCGGCGATACGGCGTGGATGCTGGCTTCCACCGCTTTGGTGCTCATGATGACCATTCCGGGTCTGGCGCTTTTCTACGGCGGCCTGGTGCGCAAGCAGAACATGCTTTCCACCGCCATGCAAAGCTTCGCGACCTGTTCGCTTGTCGCGGTTGTGTGGGTAGTGATCGGTTATTCGCTGTCGTTCACCAATGGCACGGTTCCCTTCATCGCGGGTTCCACGCTGGTGGGTGACTTCAGCCGCCTGTTCTTTGAAGGCACGGATTACTTCAAGCCGTTCGTGCTGGGTGCCGGGTTGAGCAACGCTGCAAACCTGACCATTCCTGAATCCGTGTACATGATCTTCCAGATGACCTTCGCCATTATTACCCCGGCGCTGGTTACGGGTGCGTTCGCGGATCGTATTAAATTCTCGTCCCTGCTGGTTTTCCTGGGCCTGTGGTCGATTGCGGTGTATGCCCCGATTGCCCACTGGGTATGGGCGCCGGCGGGTTTCCTGTCGCAGATGGGTGTGCTGGATTATGCCGGCGGCACCGTTGTGCACGTGAACGCGGGCGTGGCCGGCCTGGTTGCCGCCATCGTGATTGGCCGCCGCCATGTGGAAGCCACGGGCGCGCCGGTTTACAACCCGATCTTCGCGCTTACGGGCGCGTCGCTGCTGTGGGTTGGCTGGATTGGCTTTAACGCGGGTTCGGCTGTTGCGGCCGATGGCCGTGCCGGCATGGCCGCTGCGGTCACCATTGTTGCGGCTGCGGCTGCGGCGTTGGCGTGGATGGTCTCGGAATGGCTGGATAAGGGCCGTCCGTCGGTCTCGGGCAAAATCACGGGCGCGGTGGCGGGCCTGGTCGGCATTACGCCGGCTTCGGGTTTTGTTGGCGTTCCCGGCGCGCTGGTGATTGGCGTGGTCGTGGGCATTGCCTGCTACCTCGCGGTCTCCCGTCTGAAGAAGGCCTTCAAGGTCGACGACAGCCTGGACTGCTTCTATGTGCACGGTGTGGGCGGCGCGGTTGGCGCGGTGCTCACCGGTATGCTGGCCGTTAAGGAAATTGGCGGCACGCAGGGCAGCGTCGAGCAGATGATCACCCAGCTTAAGGCCGTTGGCGTGACGATCGTCTGGTGCGGCGTCGTGACCTTCATCATCCTCAAGATCGTGGATATGGTGATGGGCCTGCGCGTGACGGAAGAAGCCGAAAAGAAAGGCCTCGACGTTCACCACCATGGCGAAGAGATCAACCACTAAGTCTCTTCGACAACAAAATAAAAACCCCGCCAGCGATGGCGGGGTTTTTTATTATTCAGGAGAGGCCGGCGACGGGGACAGGGTCGAGCCGGGCGTTAACCCCGCGAATGAACATAACCTGTTCGCGGCGGGCGGGCATCGCCGAGCAAATGGTTTCGGCGGCGGCCAAAAAATTTTCACCCGTCTGGTGCTGCAAGCGCGGCAGGCGGCTGATAAGCGCCTTGAAAAGCGGGCTGTCGGCGTATAATTCCGCCGCTGCGCCGATGGCGCGAAGCAACGCATGACCCCCGTCAGGATGTTGGCAGAGATCAATTGCCAGGCTTTGCCATTCAATGGGCATGTCTTTTTTAAATGCGGTTTCGGCAAGCAGACGGGCCGGCGTAAGACGCGTGGAAACGATATTAAGGGTGTTAAGCGCAAAATAGCGGCCCATGCGCTGCAAGGCGGGCGTGATCGCGTCATCCACCATGGCGCCGAGATACTGGGAAGGTGTATCCGTGCGGGGCGTATCGGTCAGTAGCATGGACACATACACATTAATGCCGTCCCAGACATCCGTATCTTTCAAATCGAGCTGCGGCAGAATTTGAAGGAGCCATTGTTTGTGACGCGTGGCTGCAATTGGCGCGGGCAAAAGCCTGGCTTCCATTTCAGCGCGCGTCAGATAACCGGCGATCAATGTGCCGAGCTTTCCCGCCGGCTGCGCCGCATGCGCGAGAGCCTGTGCCAGCCCTTCCATTTCCAGGGTATGGTGAGTCAATCGATATGCCATGAGGGCAACAAAACGAAATCAAACACCCCCATTCAAGCTTCTAAAGCAGGAACGGCGCGTTAACCTTGAAAAGACTGGAAAGGGCGGGGGAAAATGGCTCCCCGAGTAGGATTCGAACCTACGGCCAAGCGATTAACAGTCGCTTGCTCTACCACTGAGCTATCGGGGAACAGAGGGTTTAAGGCCCCGCTTATAGCGAGAAACATCTGGCCCTTCAAGCGTGGAAATAAGCGGGGAATCCTTATGTCTTTACGCCGCGGGCGGGCCGTGAAGGTTGGTGATTGTTTTGTGGCCCTTTAACCGCTATTGCATAGCGCCATGACCAGTATGCGGGCATGGCGGAACTGGTAGACGCAAGGGACTTAAAATCCCTCGGACCGAAAGGACCGTGCCGGTTCAATTCCGGCTGCCCGCACCACCATTAAAATATGAATATGGCGCACTGGAAAATGCGATTGCTT
>JBEHYA010000019.1:0-26293 GCA_048498415.1 Pseudomonadota bacterium | reverse complement strand
GGTCTGGCCGGTCAGTGCCAGCACATAAAACGTGCGGCCCATTTTCTGGCAGGCGGCAATGAGGCGCTTGGGCGCTTCGCCACCGCCAGCGATGATGCCAAGAACGGGTGCCATGATTAGCCTTTATTACGCCGCCTGATCCTGCCGGGGCTGCATGATGGGGCGGGATGATTTATTGCGGATGAAGGCGAGCATTTCATTGACCACATCAAAGCTGCCGTAGCTTTCCGCCACGCTATCGAGGCGTTCGGAGAATGTGCCTTCCGGCGCGAACATCATGCGATACGCGCTGCGCAGCGCCGTGATCTGTTCCCGCGTGAAGCCGCGGCGTTCCAGACCCACCAAATTCAGGCCCGCAAGCCGCGCCCGGTCGCCCATGACGGTGCCGTAGGGGATCACATCGTTTTCCACGCCGGACATGCCGCCGATCATGGCATGCGCGCCGATGCGCACGAACTGATGCACGGCGGAGTTACCGCCCACAATCGCGTGGTCACCCACATGCACATGGCCCGCCAGCGTGGCGTTGTTGACCAGAATAACGTTGTTGCCCAGAACGCAATCGTGGGCTACATGGGCGTTGACCATAAGAAGGCAGTTATCGCCAACTTGGGTCAGCATGCCGCCGCCTTCCGTGCCGGTGTTCATGGTAACATGCTCGCGGATACGGCAGCGCTTACCCACCGTAAGGCGCGAGGCTTCGCCTTTATATTTAAGGTCTTGCGGGGGCGAACCAAGGCTGGCGAAGGGGTAAATTTCGGTCTCATCACCGATTTCGGTGATGCCACTGATAACCACATGCGCATGCAGTTTGGCTTTGGCGCCGATTTTTACCTTGGGCCCGATCACGCAGAACGCGCCGATCTCCGCGCCCTCGCCGATGACGGCACCTTTTTCAATGACAGCCGTTGAATGGATAATGGAACTCATCAGTCGGTTTCACCGGGAATGGGGTCCTGCTTGGTATCGACCAGCATGGCGCTATAAAGCGCTTCAGCGACCTTCACGTTATCGACATAGGCTTCGCCCTTGAATTTCCACACATTGCCGCGCTGACGGTGCTTGGCGACTTTAATATGCAGCACATCGCCAGGCAAAACCGGGCGGCGGAAACGGGCTTCTTCGATGGTCATGAAGTAAACCAGATGGCGGCCTTCTTCCAGCTGGTCGAGGGTATCAACCACCAGGACGGCGGATGTCTGCGCCATGGCTTCCACAATCAGCACGCCCGGCATGATGGGGTGGCTGGGGAAATGCCCGGTAAAGAAAGGCTCGTTAATGGTCACATTCTTGATGCCGGTGGCACTTTCGCCCGGGATCATATCGATCACGCGGTCGATGAGCAGCATGGGGTAGCGGTGCGGAATGCGCGCCATGATGCCGTGGATATCAAGGGTCGATTTTTTGGTTTCTGCGTTCATGAAATGCTTCGCCTGTCGGAATCTCGTGCCCATTCAAGGACGGTTTATAAAGCACGATTATGGCGGCTGAATCAACCACCAAGAGCTGGCTAAAAGCAGGGTTTATTTGGCTTTTTCGCTGGCTTTAGCAGGCGCAGCCGCTTTGGCCGGGGGTTCGCCCGCGGCGGGTTCGATGACCACATCAATATCGGGTAGTTCCGTGTTCAGGCGTTGCAGCACCTGATCGGTGATATCGATGGAATTTTCTGACCACATCACCTGCTGTTTGGAGAGCACAGCTTGCGCGCCGCGCTTATGGGCGATGTCGGTGGCAATGCGCATCATGGCATCGCGCACGCGGTTCATGGCATTGGCGGTTGCCAGTTCCAAAACGCGGCGGCGATCCTGCACATATTGTTCCACGTCGCGGAACTGCTGGCGAAGCTGGTCTTCCTTGGCGGCGTAAGCGGTGGCATCAATCTTGCCGCGCTGTTGCTGGAGGTTATCGGCAGCATCGCGGATGGTTTTTTCCTTGTCCGCGATTTCCGTCTGGAAAGCGGAACGGCGGGCTTCGACCTTTTTCTGGGAATTCACGGAGGCCGTGGATTCATCCAGCAAACGCTTGATATCCACCACCAGCACGCCTGAAGGTGCCGTAGCTTGGGCCGGCGCGGGATCGGCCGCAAAAGCGGGGCCACCCATAAATACCAGAACCAGAGCAAGTAACAGACGCATTAGAAACGTGTTCCGAAGCTGAAGCGGAAGAATTCCGTCTTATCGTAATCTTTCTTCAAGACCGGCTTGGCCAGATCAATGCCGATGGGGCCAAAGGGCGAAGCCCAGGTCACACCCACACCCACGCTTGAACGAACCGAGCTATCAAGCCGCAGATCATCGCCCGGACGCGGCTTGACGTCTACACTGTCGAGGAAACCCGCGTCGTTAAAGATGCGGCCGCGCACCCCGAATTCTTCCGGCAGGCCGGTGGGGAAGCTGAGTTCAATACGGCTGCGGGCAAAGCGGTTGCCGCCCAGCGAGTCATCGGCGCCGGCGGTCATATCGCGCGGGCCCACGCCGGCGAACTGGAAGCCGCGCAGGTTTTCGCCGCCTAAGTAAAAGCGGTCGTTAATACGCACATCCTGACCGAGGCCAAAGATGTAACCGGCTTCGCCGCCCAGCGTGAGGGTCCATTTATCGGCGACCGGCACGTAGTAGGCGCCGCCTACCTTGTTGCGGAAATAGGCCACATCGCCGCCCAGGCCGGAGATGTCGTTATTAATACGAATATAATAGCCATTCGTCGGGTTCAGCTTGCTGTCGCGCTTATCGAACATAAGCTCGTTACCCACGACCGAGGACAGCGTGGTGCCTTCCTGTTCCTGCACGTAACGCGAGGCGGTGATGGGCACGTTGGTGATCTTGGTGCGGGTGAGCGTATACGTCCACTTCTGGCGGAGGTCTTCCGACAGGGCGTAACCCAAACGCAAGGCACCGCCGGTGCGCTCTTCATCGAACGAGCTTTCATCCTGGTTGTCGCGGGTCACGCGGAACAGGTCAAAGCCGGCCGCCAGATCACGCTCGAGGAAATAGGGTTCGGTGAAGCTGATGTCGTATTGCTGCGTGCGCATGGAGGCCTGCACGCCAAAGCGTAAATCCTGGCCTTTACCAAGCAGATTACGCTCGCGGATGCTGAAATCGCCCAGCGCGCCGTCGGTCGAGGAGTAACCGGCGCCAATCGAAATTTCGCCGGTGGATTTTTCCTTCACTTCCACGTTCACAACCGATTGGTCGGGCTGTGTGCCTTCGGTGTTGGTGACTTTCACATCATCAAAGAAGCCGAGATCGCGGATAGCTTGTTCCGACGACTTCATCTTGGAAACGAGGAACGGGTCGCCTTCCGAGAGCTTCATCTGGCGGCGGATGACGCGGTCTAATGTACGCGTATTGCCGTTGATGTTGATGCGCTGGACGAACACACGCGGGCCTTCGTTGATGATGAAATCAACATCCACGGTGTGCGTATCTTTATTCTGTTTGGTCTTGGGCTGCACCTGGGCAAAGCCATATTGCAGGTCGCCGATGGTGGCGCTGAGCTGCGCGACGCTCTTTTCCACTTTCTCCGCCGAGAACCAGTCGCCGGGAATGGCGGTGATGCGGGCGCGAAGGGCGTTCACATCCACGTTTTTCAGCGCGGTGTTCAGGGTGACTTTGCCGAAGGTATAACGCTCGCCCTCTTCCACCGTGAAGGTCATGATGAAATCGTTGTGGTCGGGCGCGAGCTCGGCCTTGGCGGAGAGCACGCGGAAATCGGCATAGCCTTCATTCAGATAGAAACGGCGCAGTAATTCCTTGTCGAAATTCATGCGGTCGGGGTCGTAAAAATCGGAATTGGTGAAGAACCGCCACCATGCGCTTTCACGCGTATTCACGGCGCTGCGCAGCGTATCGTCGTCGTACAGCTTGTTACCCACGAAATTAATACGGCGAATGCCGGTGCGCTCGCCTTCCGTGATTTCAAAGACCAGATCAACGCGGTTTTGTTCCAGCTTGATGATCTTGGGCTCGATCAGCGCGGCATAGCGGCCATTGCGGCGATAGACTTCGAGCAAACGCTGCACATCGGTTTTCACGCGGGCCTTGGTATAGACCTGGCGCGGGCGAACCTGGATTTCTTTTTCCAGATCCTTGGTTTCAATGCCGGTATTGCCTTCAAACACCACGCGGTTGATGACGGGGTTTTCCACCACATCCACCAGCAGCGTGTGGCCATCGACCGCCATATGCACATCGGCGAAAAAGCCGGTGGCGAACAGGGCCTTGAGGGATTCATTTAATTTGGCGGGCGTCGCCGGGTCACCCTTAAAAATGGTGAGGTAGGAACGCACGGTATCTTCTTCGATACGCTGCGTGCCGTGCACACTCACGTTCTCGATGGTGGGCGCGTTGCTCTCGTTAATCACCGGCGGCAGGTTGTCGGTCGGTGTATCGAAACTTGAGCTGGGCGCCATCGCGGCCACATGCGTGGTGCCCTTGGGATGGCGCGACGGAAAGAACTGCGCATGCGCATACACCGGCACCAGCAGGCTGGCCAGGATCAAGGCATGAAGAAGAAAAGCGGATAAACGCATAAGGGGAGCGATAACGAACCGGATTTACGTGAAGAGGCCCTTAACGAAGCTGAAAACGTGGAGCTGCACAAGGTCATTCCACGTAAAAAACAGGGTGAGCCCGATAATAAAGACAAAACCGGCCTTGGAGGAGAGCTCGGTGATGCTTTCATTCAGCGGTTTTCCCTTGATCGCTTCGCAAGCGTAAAAGAATAGATGCCCGCCATCCAGCAAAGGAATGGGGAACAGGTTGAACAGGCCCAAACTCAGCGAGATGACCGCCATGAACCAGATAAGCGGCACGATCCCCTCCTGCCCTACTTTGCCCGACATCTGGGCAATGCGGAGCGGGCCACCTAAATCCTCGGTGCCGCGGGTACCGACAATAATCTGGCCGATGGCTTTCAGCGTGGTGCCGGCCATACTGCCCATTTCATTCACCGCCACGCCGATGGCCGGAAAGAAACTGAGCTTGCGGTAATTCATTTTGCCTTCAACGGCTTTGATGCCGATCTGGCTCACCTTGTGTGTGCCGCCAAAACGGTCGGTCACTTCGGTGATGCGGGGGTGGACGATCTTGGTGATGGTTTTGCCATCGCGCTCGATCACCACATTCACGCTTTCGTCTACGGATGTCGAGATTTCGCGGCGAATATCCTCGAAGCGCTCGATTTTCACGTTGTTGATTTTAGTCACCGTATCGCCCGGAATAAGGCCGGCTTCAAAAGCGGGCGTACCTTCCGCCACGCTGCCCACTTTAGGCGGCGTGAAGGGCTGACCCTGGCTCACAAACAGCGCCACGAAGACGATGAAGGTGAAAATGAAGTTGATGGCGGGGCCGGCAAACACGATCAGCGCACGCTGCCAGACAGGCTTGTTATAGAACGCGACCTTCTTTTCGCTTTCGGTGAGGTTCAGCACTTTATCGGATGGCTTGGCGCTGGACGGGTCTTCATCGCCGAACATTTTTACGTAGCCGCCGAAGGGCAGCAGGCTGAGTTTCCAGCGGGTGCCGCTTTTATCGTTGAAGCCGCACAGCTCCGGCCCGAAGCCGATGGAAAAGGATTCAATCTTTACGCCGCACATTTTGGCGACAATGTAATGCCCCCATTCATGCACAAACACCACGATGCCCAAGACCAGAAGGAAGGACGGGATGTAATGGAGGAGGATATCTTGCATAAGTCCCTATGGTTTAGCGCTTGGCAATTTTTTCTTCCGTCAGGCGGCGCGCGGCGGCGTCGCTGGCGTAGACCGTCTCGAGATCGGCGATGGGCGCGATGTTCGATTGGGCCAGAGTTTCTTCGACAATTTGGGCAATATCAAGGAACCCGATTTTACCCGCCAAAAACGCCGCAACCGCGATTTCATTGGCGGCATTCAGAATAGTTGGCGCCGTATCGCCGCGCTTTAAGGCTTCGCGCGCCAAACGCATCGCCGGGAAACGCACCAGATCTGGCGCTTCGAACGTAAGCTGGCCCTGCTTAACAAGGTCTAAACGCTGCACGGGCGCGGCCATGCGGGCGGGCCAGGCCAGCGAATAGGCAATGGGCGTGCGCATATCGGGGCTGCCCATCTGGGCGAGCACAGACCCGTCTTTATATTCAACCATGCTGTGGACGACCGATTGCGGGTGGACAAGCACGTCGATCTTGTCTTCCGGCATCTGGAAAAGAAAATGGGCCTCGATGATCTCAAGGCCCTTGTTCATCATGGTGGCGCTATCGATGGAAATCTTGGCACCCATCGACCAGACGGGGTGTTTGATGGCTTGGGCGGCGCTCATGCCGCGCATTTCATCCAGGCTGTGCTTGCGGAACGGGCCGCCGGAGGCGGTGAGAATAAGGCGTTCAATGCCCTCTTTGCGTTCGGCATCGAAGACCTGAAAAATGGCGTTGTGTTCGCTATCCACCGGTAGCAGCGTGGAATTATGGCGGGCCATTTCCGCCAGCATGATGGGGCCGGCGCAAAGCATTCCTTATTGGCAAAAGCGACCGTGGCGCCGCGTTTTACGGCTTCCAGGGTGGGCGCTAACCCGGCGGCACCCACGATTGCGGCCATGACCCAGTCGCTGCTCCGCTTGGCGGCATCGATGATCGCCTGCCTTCCTGAAGCAACTTCTGTGGAAGTGCCGGCAAGCGCCTGTTTTAGTTTGGAATACTTGGCTTCATCGCCGATCACGGCAAGGCGCGGGCTAAACTCTTTTGCCTGTTCAATGAGCAGATCAACATTGTTCTGGGCGGTCAGCGCATCCACCACAAAGGCGGAACGGTTGGCGCGGATGAGATCAAGGGTCTGGGTGCCGATGGAGCCGGTAGAGCCCAGCACGCAGATGCTGCGCTGAGCCTTCGCCGGGGCGGGTTTAAATGCTTCCAAAACTGCCGTCACGCCTGCCACCATGTTAAGTCAAAATCTGCCAACCAGAGGCCCGCCCAGAACATCAGGGTGGCCATGATCAGGCCATCTACCCGGTCGAGCAGACCGCCATGCCCGGGGATAAGGTCGCTGCTGTTTTTCACGCCCGCCTGCCGCTTTACCCAGGATTCGAAAAGGTCACCACATTGGCTTGCCAATGACAAGCCCAACGCGATGTAAAGGACGGTTATAGGCTTTTGGGGCGCGAAAACCCATATGCACACGCCTGCCGTGGCCAGGGCGGTAAGGATACCCCCCACGAACCCCGCCCAGGTTTTGGAGGGGCTGATATCTGGCGCCATGCGCGCGCCGCGTAAAAACTTGCCGAAGAAATACGCGCCGGTATCCGTCATCCAGCTACACGCACATAAAAAGGCGGTGAGGCTGTAGCCATGGGGGAGCTGGCGAAGCGCAATCAGACCGACCATGCAGGCGCCTAAATAGGAGATGCCCATGGAAAGCAGCACGGGCCGGCGCACCTTGCAGATGGCAAATCCCGCCATGCTGATCAGGCTGATACTTAGCGCGACCAGCAGCGCGCCCGCATTGCCCTGCTGCAGCGCCATGCCCCAGGTGACGGCGTGGCTGAACAACACGATGATCCAGACGGCTTTTTGTTCCGGCCGGTTGACCATGGCGAGCCATTCATAACCGCTCCACAATGCTGCAAACAGAATGAGGCTTTCGAACGGGAAGCCGCCGGTCTTCACGATCCAGTAAAACAGCGGCACCAGCACGGCGGCGCTGGCAATGCGCCGGAACATATTGGAGGCAAGAATTTTATCCAACGCGCACCCCGTAGCGGCGCTCGCGCGCGCTGAATTCATCAAGGGCGCGGCGCAGGTCTTCGGCGCTGAAATCGGGCCACAGCGTATCCATAAATACAAGCTCGGCATAGGCCGACTGCCACAACAGGAAATTGCTGATGCGTTTTTCGCCACTGGTGCGGATGATCACATCGGGATCGGGAATGCCGAGCGTATAGAGTTCCCGCGCCATGTCGGTTTCATCGATTTGTTCGGGCGCCATCTGGCCGTTTTTGACTTTTGTCGCCAGACGCTGCGCCGCCTGCACCAGTTCCTGCCGCCCGCCATAGGACAGCGCCACGGTAAGCGTAAGGCGGGTATTGTTGGCGGTGAGGCTCTCGGACTCTTCGATGAGCTTGATAATATCCGGGTCAAAGCGGCGGCGTTCGCCGATGATGCGCAGACGTATATTATCGGCATGCAGCGCGGCGGTTTCGCTTTTTAGGAATAAGCGCAGCAGAGTCATGAGATCGCTGACTTCCTGCTCCGAACGCTTCCAGTTTTCAGATGAAAAGCCGTAGAGCGTGAGGAACGGAATGCCGGCATCGGCGGTGGCATGCAGCGCGCGGCGCACGGCTTCCATGCCCGCCTTGTGGCCCGCGACACGCGGCAGTGAGCGCGCGGCGGCCCAGCGGCCATTGCCATCCATGATAATGGCGATGTGCTGCGGCACGGATGGTTTGGGATGCTGCATGTTCATCTAGTGCGCTCCGTCATGCCGGCGAAGGCCGGCATCCATGATAAGCCATTAAACAAAATCTTCGTTCTGTAGCCTGCCGTGGATCCCGGCCTTCGCCGGGATGACAACCTTTTTATACACTCGTGATTTCTTTTTCTTTGGCCGCCAGCTGGTCATCGATGCGCTTGATTTCCGCATCGGTGAGCTTCTGCACTTGTTCGCTGAGGCTCTTGTGCTGGTCTTCGCTGATGGCTTTATCTTTTTCGTCTTTCTTCAGGCCATCCATGCCATCGCGGCGCACGTTGCGGATGGCCACGCGGGCAGCTTCTGCATATTTGCCGGCGACCTTCACGAGTTCCTGGCGGCGTTCCTGATTGAGATCGGGTACCGGCACGCGGATGAGCTGGCCATCGGGCTGCGGGTTGAGGCCAAGGCCGGCATCGCGGATGCCTTTTTCAACGGCTTTGACCATGCCCTTGTCCCATACCTGCACGGTGAGCAAACGGGGTTCCGGCACGTTGACGTTGGCGACCTGGTTAAGGGGCATCATACTGCCATAGGCTTCGACCTGCACAGGATCGAGCATGCTGGCGCTGGCGCGGCCGGTGCGAAGACCGGCGAGTTCTTTTTTGAATCCTTCCACGCTGGCGGCCATGCGCTGCTTCAATTGATCAAGGGATGTAGGCATTGGATTTTCCTTTATTCCGTAACAATGGTGAAGCGGCCCTTGCCCTGAACGACATCGGCAAAACCGCCATGCGTGAAGATGGAGAACACAACAATGGGAATGCGGCTTTGGCGCGCCAATGTGACGGCCGACGCATCCATGACACCCAGATCTTTGCTGAGCACTTCCAGATACGACAGGCTGTCGTAGCGCGTGGCTTTGGGGTCTTTTTTGGGATCGGCGGAATAGACGCCATCCACCTTGGTAGCCTTGAGCAACGCATCGCAGCCCATTTCGGAGGCGCGTAAGGCTGCTGCGGTATCGGTGGTAAAGAACGGGTTGCCGGTGCCGGCGGCAAAAATCACCACGCGGCCTTTTTCCATATGGCGCATGGCGCGGCGGCGGATATAGGGCTCGCAGATCGCGGCCATGGGAATGGCGGATTGCACGCGGGTTTGCACATCAATTTTCTCGAGTGCGTTCTGCATGGCGAGTGCGTTGATGGTGGTCGCCAGCATGCCCATATAATCGGCGGTGGCGCGCTCCATGCCGGAGGCCGCGCCGGAGACGCCGCGGAAAATGTTACCGCCGCCAATCACCACGCAGACTTCAACGCCCGCCGCGATCACGCTTTTGATTTCTTCCGCCACGCGGTCGACCACGATGGAATCGAGGCCGTAATCCCGGTCGCCCATCAGGGCTTCGCCGGAGAGCTTGAGGAGGACGCGCTTGAATCGGGCGGTGGTTTTGGTCACGGGAGCTTCCTTGTTGCGTGCGAGATTATCAGCCATCACCCTTCCCCATCAAGGGTATAAACCCGCGCCAATATGTTGATTTTTATGGCAAAACGCAACGGGTTTATGGCTGCGATGCCATTCTATTTCGGTTGTGTAAGAAAAATTCGGCGCTTAGGATAAGCTGGCTTTTTAAAGGGACATTCTCATGAGCGACGCCCTACCCATTCAAATCATTATCTGCGACGACGATCAGGCCGTGCGGGATTCCACCAAGCAACTTGTGCGCGCGCTCGCTAATGGCAAACGCATTCCAGCCGAGATCCGTGAATTTGAAGATGGCGCGCCGGCATGGAGCCATATCGGCAAAATGGATGATACCACCGGCGTTATTCTGGTGACCGACAGCCGCATGATCACCGTGGATGGCATTGAACTTCTGATGGGCCTTGCGGGCGCGAACAAACTTCCCGCTTATGCCGCACTGAATTCCGGCCAGCCGATTGAAGAGACAGAAAATTTATTGGAGCGATCCGGCATGAAAGGTCGTGTGACGGCTATTTCTAAAGTCGGCATGGCGCTTTCTTTATGGCTTGAAGAATTCATGGAACGCGCCGGCAAAGATATGGCCGGTCTGCCGTATCGCCCGGCCCCGGAAATAAAAACGGCTGCGGAGACCGCAGCCGTTTTAAAGGTGTAAATAGTTCTTGGTCACCCCGGCGAAGGCCGGGGTCCACGACAGGCCACAGGACAAAAATTCACCTGCTTGGCTTTTCGTGGATGCCGGCCTTAGCTGGCCATCTTGGCGACTTCCGCCGCGAAATCGGAGGTTTCCTTTTCGATGCCTTCGCCGAGCTGGTAGCGCACGAAGCCGGCCAGTTTGACCGGGCTGCCCAGATCTTTCGACGCCTTTTCAATGACGGCTTTGATCTTGGTCTCGCCATCCACCACGTAGACCTGTTCCAAAAGCACCACTTCTTCGTAGTACTTCTTCACGCGGCCTTCGACCATCTTTTCGATGATGTTGGCGGGCTTGCCGGACTGCTTGGCCTGTTCGGTGAGAACGGCTTTTTCGCGTTCCAGCGCGGTGTTATCGACGCCTTCAATATTCAGGAATTCCGGACGGGCGGCAGCCACGTGCATGGCGATCTGCTTGCCCAGTTCCTGCAGCTTGGCGCTGTCGGCAGCAGATTCTAAAGCCACCAGCACGCCGATCTTGCCGAGGCCCGGCGCAACCGCATTGTGCATATAGGAAGCAACCACACCCTGCGGCACCGACAGTTCAGCGGCGCGGCGTAGCGACATGTTTTCGCCAACCGTGGCGATCAGCTGGGTGAGTTCTTCATTCAGCGTACGGCCGGTGTTGGGATAGGGCTTGGCTTTCAAGCCTTCCAGATCGGCACCGTGCTTATGAGCAAGGTCAGCGGTAGTGCGCACGAACGACTGGAACTGTTCGTTGCGGCCCACGAAATCGGTTTCCGCATTCACTTCAACGATCATGCCCTTGGGGCCATGTGCGAAGACGGCCACCAGGCCTTCAGCGGCGACGCGGCCGGCTTTTTTAGCAGCAGCGGACAGGCCCTTTTTACGCAGCCAGTCGATCGCTTCTTCCATGTTGCCGTTGGTCTCAACGAGCGCTTTTTTGCAATCCATCATGCCGGCGCCGGTCTTTTCGCGCAGCTCTTTGACGGTGTTCGCAGAAATATCTGCCATAGGTATTCCCCTTAATTTTAATAGAAAGGGCCAGCCGCCGCATGCAGCGGCAAGCTGGCCGTTATAGAGTTAAGCCGTCGCTGCTTCTTTACCAGCCGTATCGTTCGCCGGCGCAGGCGCCGCGATTTCAACGGGCTTGGCCGAAGCGCCGAGATCGGCGCCGCTGGCAATCGCTTCCTGCTTCAGGCCATCGAGCACAGCGGCCGAGACCATATCGCAGTAGGTTTCGATGGCGCGAATGGCGTCATCGTTACCCGGCACCGGATAGGCAATGCCCGAGGGATCGGAATTGCTATCGAGAATAGCCACAACGGGAATGCCCAGCTTCTGGGCTTCCTTGACCGCGATGTTTTCCTTGTTGGTATCGATCACGAAGATCAGATCCGGCAGGCCGCCCATGTCTTTGATGCCGCCCAGCGACTTTTCAAGTTTGTCGCGTTCGCGGGTCATCTGCAGCACTTCTTTTTTGCTGAGCTTGGATGCTTGTTCGACCAGCTGCGTATCGATATCGCGCAGGCGCTTGATGGAATTGGAAATGGTTTTCCAGTTGGTGAGCATGCCGCCCAGCCAGCGGGCATTCACATAGTACTGGCCGCACTGCTTCGCGGCCTTGGCCACGATGTCCTGCGCCTGGTGCTTGGTGCCCACGAACAGCACGCGGCCGCCCTGGCTGACCACTTCGCGCACAGCGTTGAGCGCGCGGTAGAACAAGGGCACGGTTTGCTCGAGATCGATGATGTGAACGTTATTGCGAACGCCAAAGAGGTACGACGACATCTTCGGGTTCCAGCGGCGGGTATTGTGGCCGTAGTGAACGCCAGCTTCCATGAGCTGACGCATGCTGAATGATGGCATTGCCATGTTCGTTTTCCTTTTTCCGGTTAAACGTCTACGGGTTTGAAGTACTCCCCTTCACAATGAAGAAGAGACCGGATGGCAGCGGGACAGTTTTTTTGTCCATCCCGATGGCCGAAACCCGTATGTGGTTTCAAGTTAAGTTGGCGCGAAAATGCCTGAAATGTGGGCAGGATGCAAGCCTATATATAAGACAAAAACACGCCGCCAAACCCTTAATAAACCAGCGCTTTTAGTTTCGGGGGCTACGACTTAAAACATCTTCCATATTTAAGGATATAAAAATGGCCCTTTCGCGACGCGAAGAACTCTATGCCGAATTATCGGCCCTCGACCCCCGCCGGCCGGCAACCACGCGTGCGGCCATCGCGGCGTTACGCGCAGTTCATTTTAAAGACGACGATATCCAATATGAACTTGGCCTCACGCCGGATGACGTCACGCGGTTAATCAATGAAGAGTTATTCGCGCCGCCTTTTGTAGTGAAAGCGATGATCCATGCTTTGAGCAACGATGCCAAACAGCACCGGGAGGATATTGGCCGGCGCATCATGGATTATGTGCCCCCGCCGCATTACACACCTAAATTTGTTGTTTTACGCAAACCACTTCCACCCGGCGCCGACCGACCAACATTGTGGACGAAAAACGATCTTATTGCGCACCGTAAAAAATTCGCTTTCTTCGATTACATAATCGATGAATTCGGCGCGATGGATAAACAGAACCCTAAAACCATCAGCGGCCTGATCACCCGTCTCATCGAGGTTGGTTTTGACCGCCGCACGCTGGCCGATTTATTGATGACCAGCAATCTGCAGCTGGATCGCTGGTCGCACGCCGAAACCGCGCCCCCGCAACCGAAATTACGCGCCCTGCTGGTGGAAGATACCATCAGCTACTTGCTGGATTACCCGCTGGATGCCCTGCCCCCCGGCTTTAACGTGGAAGCCCGGCCCGCGCATTTGAAACAGGTGCAGGACACTAAACTGGAATCGTAAATTATAAATCCTGCACCGCCGCGATACCGGGCATGGATTTCAATGCGGCGCGGATATCCATGGGGATGGTGAAGCGGCCGGCGAGTTCAATTTCGGCTTCATCCTCGCCATCCACATCAATCATGATGTGCAGCTTGCTTTTGCCCTTGGGCAGTTTGGTGGTGATATCAAGCAGCGGCTGCATAGCTTTTTCGTTGTTGACCACCAGCATCATGCCCTGGCTTTCGCGGGCCGCCACCATATCCAGGCGCTCAATGCCTTGCATGGTGAGGCGATATTCATCGGGCGTGCCCTGCACATCTACGCTGATGAGTAGCGGCGTGCCCGCGACCAGCTGATCGCGGTTGGCGGTGAGGATTTCGGAAAACACCATCACTTCGAACATGCCGCTGGCATCGGAAAGCTGCACAAAAGCAAAGCGGTTGCCCGATTTTGCCGTGCGTTCCTGCTTGTTGATGATAATGCCCGCCACCTTGCGCCGCGTGGAACCGCTGGAGCCTGCCACCGCGCCGAGAGCTGTTGCTTTCACAACGCCCAGACGTTCCAGCAATGGCTTATAGGCATCGAGCGGGTGGGCCGAAAGATAGAAGCCGAGCGCGGAGAATTCTTTTTGCAGACGCACGAGTTCTTCCCATGCCTTGGCGTCTTTCAGCTGCGGCGTGGCGGCAGGCGAATCCCCGAACAGGCTCACCTGCCCGCTTGCGCGTTCCTGCGTGGACTGGCTGGAAAGGCGGGTCATGAGCTCCACGTTTTCAATCGCCCGTGCGCGGTTGGGCATCAGCGCATCGAAGGCGCCGGCACAAATCAGGTTTTCCAGCTGGCGCTTGTTGCAGACGCGGCTATCTAACCGGCTGGCGAGATCAATAAGGTCTTTAAAAGGCCCATGCGCCTGACGTTCGGCCACCAGCGCTTTCATGGCCTCCGGCCCAACGCCTTTCACGGCGGAGAGCGCATAGCGAATAGCTGGCTTATCACCCAGCTTTTCCACGCCGAAATCGTGGAAGGAATGATTGATATCGGGGGGCAGCAGCGGAATACCGACGCGGGCAAGTTCCTGCCGGAAGACGTTCAGCTTGTCGGTTGCGCCCATTTCGAAGGTCATGGAAGCGGCATAGAACGCAACCGGGTGGTGCGCCTTCATATAGGCGGTCTGGAACGCGACGAGTGCGTAGGCGGCGGCGTGTGATTTGTTGAAGCCGTAGCCCGCGAATTTATCGACCTGTTCGAAAATCATGTCGGCCTGGTCGGTCGGCACGCCTTTTTTAACCGCGCCATCAATGAAGGTCTGGCGCTGCGCGGCCATTTCTTCCTTGATTTTCTTACCCATCGCGCGGCGCAATAAATCGGCGGCGCCTAGCGTATAGCCCGCCAGCACCTGTGCGATCTGCATGACTTGTTCCTGATAGATCGCGATGCCGTGGGTTTCTTTTAAAATCGGCTCCAGCATCGGGTGCAGGTAATCGGCTTCTTCCTCGCCGTTCTTGACGCTGATGTATTTGGGAATGTTGTCCATCGGGCCTGGGCGGTAAAGGGCCACGAGCGCAATAATGTCTTCGAAGCGTGAGGGCTTCATACGGCGCAGCGTATCGCGCATGCCAGCGCCTTCCAGCTGGAACACGCCAAGCGTTTCACCGCGGGCAAGCAGCGCATAGGTATCGGGATCATCGAGCGGGAGATTGCCCAGATCCACCTCCTGCCCCCATTTTTTGGCGATGCGGGCAGCAAGCTGCAGCACGGAAAGCGTTTTAAGGCCGAGGAAGTCGAACTTCACCAGGCCGGCGCTTTCCACCGTCTTCATATTGAACTGCGTGACCGGCAGCGGCGAGCGCGGATCGCGGTACATCGGCACCAGTTCGTGCAACGGCCGATCACCGATCACGAGACCCGCGGCGTGGGTGGAGGCGTGCGCGTAAAGGCCTTCTAACCGCAGCGAAATATCGATGAGGCGGGCCACTGTCTGGTCTTCATCGCGGAGCGCTTTGAGCGAAGGCTCGCTTTCGACCGCGTCTTCCAGCGTGACGGGGTTCGCCGGATTAAACGGCACCATTTTGCAGATTTTATCGACGTAGCCCAAAGGCATGCCGAGCACGCGGCCTACGTTACGCAGCACCGCGCGCGCCTGCAGTTTGCCGAAGGTAATGATCTGGGCCACGCGGTCTTTGCCGTAGCGTTCCTGCACATAGGCGATCACTTCATCGCGGCGTTCCTGACAGAAGTCGATATCGAAATCCGGCATCGAGATACGTTCAGGATTCAAAAAACGCTCGAACAGCAAATTGAGTGGGATGGGATCAAGATCGGTAATCAGCAGCGCCCATGCGGCCAGCGAACCCACGCCCGAACCACGGCCGGGGCCAACCGGAATATCATGCGCCTTCGCCCATTTGATAAAGTCGGAGACGATGAGGAAATAGCCGGCAAACCCCATTTTGACGATGATATCGAGCTCGAACGCCAGCCGCTTTTTGTATAACGTATGATCGGTAATCTGCGGGTGCTGGGCGAGGCGCGCTGCCAGCCCCTCTTCCGCCTGCCGGCGGACTTCCTTGATTTCATTCAAACCGGATTCCGTTTTGAACGGCGGCAGGATGGGTTTTTCTTTTGTCGGCCAATAGGCGCAGCGCTTGGCGATCACGCTTGTGTTGGCAATCGCTTCGGGCAGATCGGCGAATAGTTCCGCCATCTCCTCCCCGCTTTTGAAATAATGCTGGGTGGTAACGCGCGGGCGGTCGGTTTCGGTGATGAAGCCTTTGGAGGCGATGCACATCAACGCGTCATGCGCTTCGTGCATGCCATCATGCGCGAATAGCACGTCGTTGGTGGCAACGAGCGCGACGTTATGTTTATAGGCGAGATCAATGAACGCTTCTTCCGTGCCGCTTTCGCGCTCGGCAAACGCATCTTCGCCGTGACGCTGGATTTCGACGTATAAACGGTCGCCAAATGTATCATGCAGCTTAACAAACAGCTCTTCCGCCGGGCCCGGCTGGCCTTCCAGCAGCAGGCGGCCAATCGGCCCCTGCGGGCCGCCGGTCAGCAAAATCAAACCCTCGGCATGGGCCTGCAGGGTTTTGAAATTGATGTGCGGGGTATCATTCTCCGGTGTCTCGAGATACGCGGCGCTGACCAGCGCCAGCAGGTTTTGGTAGCCGGTTTTATCTTTGACCAGCAATATGATGCTGGCGTTTGAAATGCGGTCGTAGCCTTTAATGGTGTGGTCTTTGAGAACCAGCTGGCAGCCTATGATGGGTTGCACGCCGTTATCGGAAGCCTCAAGGGCAAATTCCAGCGCGCCGAACATGTTGGATGTATCGGTCAACGCAATCGCCGGCATGTGATGCTTTTTGGCGAGTTTGACCAGGTCTTTGACCTTGATCGCGCCCTCTAAAAGCGAATAGGCGGAATGCGCGCGGAGGTGGATAAAGGAATCGGGCATCAGATCATTATACAAATTAAACCGCATGCCCCGTTGAAAAACGGGGCCCATTTATCAGCATTCTGATTGCGGGTAGATGGGCCCCGGCCTGCGCCGGGGCATACGTTATGAATATTAGAACGGAATTTCGTCGTCTAATGCGGCCGAACCGCCGCCACCGCCACCCGACGCCACACGGCGGCCGGAGGCCGACATGCCGACATCATTGGAAGGCTCTTCCTGGCTGTATTCCGCGCCGCCGCTGCTGCCACCTTTGGTATCCAGCATGGTGAGTTCGCCGCGGAAGGGACGGATAACGACGACGGTCGAATATTTTTCCTGGCCGTCTTTGTCGTTGTACTTCTGGGTTTCCAGCTGGCCTTCGATATAGACCTTGGCGCCCTTCTTCAGGTAACGCTCGGCGACTTCCACCAGCTTGTCGTTGAGGATATCAACGCGGTGCCATTCGGTCTTTTCCTTGCGCTCGCCGCTTTGTTTGTCTTTCCAGTTTTCCGAGGTGGCAATGGAAAGCCGCGCAACGCGGCCGCCGTTCTGAAACGAACGCACTTCCGGGTCACGGCCCAGATTGCCTACCAAAATCACTTTATTTACGCTGCCAGCCATGCACGCACCTTATAGAAGTTAAAATGTATGGTCTTATTATAGGTAGCTGGCCCCTAATTGCCTAGCCCGGCAGCCCACAGCAACGATAAAAGCTGTGCATTAAATCGTGGATTGAGATATTGTCTTTTAGGCGAAAGCGCCTATTTGCCTTATGTAAAAAGCGCTTTTTCCCCCAAAACCAGACAAAACGAAGCAAATGGCCGCCCAACCCCAACAGCCTGTTCTTGCCGTGCGCGGTGCGCGTGAGCATAACCTTAAAAATATCGACGTCACGCTGCCAAAAAACCAGCTGGTGGTGATCACGGGCCTCAGCGGCTCGGGCAAATCCTCGCTCGCCTTCGATACCATTTATGCCGAAGGCCAGCGCCGTTATGTGGAAAGCCTGTCGGCCTATGCCCGCCAGTTTCTGGAGATGATGCAGAAGCCGGATGTGGATTCCATTGATGGCCTCTCGCCCGCTATTTCGATTGAACAGAAAACCACCTCGCGCAACCCGCGCTCCACGGTGGGTACGGTTACCGAAATTTACGACTACATGCGTTTGCTATGGGCGCGCGCAGGCGTGCCTTATTCGCCCGCCACGGGCCTGCCGATTGAAAGCCAGACGGTCAGCCAGATGGTCGACCGCATTCTTACCATGCCGGAAGGCACCAAGATTTTGCTGCTGGCGCCGATCGTGCGCGGGCGTAAGGGCGAATATAAGAAAGAACTGCACGAATTGCACCGCAAAGGCTTTCAACGCGTGAAGGTCGATGGTGAGATGTATGAGATCGATGAAGTGCCCGCTTTGAATAAAAAGCTGAAGCACGACATTGAAATTGTGGTTGATCGTTTGGTGATCAAGAAAGACGGCCTTGGCACGCGTCTGGCCGATAGCATTGAAACCGCGCTGCGTCTGGCCGATGGCATTTTGTATGTGGAAGAAAGCCCGAGCAACAAGCGCCATACCTATTCCGCCAAATTCGCCTGCCCGGTGAGCGGTTTTACGATTGATGAAATCGAACCGCGTCTGTTCAGCTTCAACAACCCACACGGCGCCTGCCCCACCTGCGATGGGCTGGGCGAAGAAATGGCTTTTGATGAGCATTTGATTGTGCCGGATGAAAGTTTGAGCCTGAATGACGGCGCCATTGCGCCGTGGCGCAGCAAGTTTGCTTCGTATTATCTGCAGGCTGCCGAAGGTGTGGTGAAACATTTTAAAGGCAGCATGAGCACGCCGTGGAAGAAGTTGGATAAAAAGCTGCGCGATGCGCTGCTGCACGGCACCGGCGATGAAGATGTGGATCTGGTTTATCAGGATGGCAGCCGCCGCGTAAAAACCACCAAGCCGTTTGAAGGCATTATCGGGAACCTGGAACGCCGCATTCAAAGCACCGACAGCAACTGGATGCGTGAGGAGCTCAGCCGCTATCAGGTCAGCAAGCCCTGCCCTGCGTGTCATGGCCAGCGCCTGAAGCCGGAAGCTTTGGCGGTAAAAATCGATAAGCAAAGTATCAGCGATGTAACCGCGCTTTCCATCGGCAAGGCCTGCGACTGGTTTGGCGGGCTTTCGAAGCGCCTCAATAAAAAGCAGGAAGAAATTGCGCGACCGATTTTGAAGGAAATCAACGAGCGTCTGGGCTTTTTGATGAATGTGGGATTGGATTATCTCACGCTGGCGCGCCATGCGGGCACGTTATCGGGCGGGGAAAGTCAGCGTATTCGCCTTGCTTCGCAAATCGGTTCCGGTTTGACGGGCGTTTTGTATGTGCTGGATGAACCATCCATTGGGTTGCATCAGCGCGATAATGACCGGCTGCTCGCCACGCTCTCGCGCCTCCGCGATCTCGGCAACACCGTGATTGTGGTGGAGCATGATGAAGATGCCATTCGTTCTGCTGATTATCTGGTGGATATTGGCCCCGGTGCCGGTATACACGGCGGCAATGTTATTGCCGCGGGGCTGCCGGATGAAGTGATCAAAAACCCGATGAGCCTGACGGGCCAGTATTTATCGGGGAAGCGCCGTATAGAAGTGCCAAGCGAACGCCGCAAGGGCCGCAAGGGCGAATTCATTGAAGTGATCGGCGCCACGGGCAATAATTTGAAAAATGTGGATATGAAAATCCCGCTCGGCACGTTTACCTGCGTGACCGGCGTTTCCGGCGGCGGTAAATCGACGCTGGTGCTCGAGACGTTATATAAGGGTCTCGCCCGCAAGCTGAACGATGCGCATGACCTGCCCGCCGACCATAAAGAAATTCGCGGGCTTGAGTTGATTGATAAAGTAGTGGATATCGATCAGTCGCCGATTGGCCGCACGCCGCGTTCCAACCCTGCCACCTATACCGGCGCATTCACCCCCATTCGTGACTGGTTTGCTGGCCTACCGGAAGCCAAGGCGCGTGGCTATGGGCCGGGGCGTTTTTCGTTCAACGTCAAGGGCGGGCGCTGCGAAGCATGCGAAGGCGATGGCGTGATCAAAATCGAGATGCACTTTTTGCCCGATGTGTTCGTGACCTGCGATGTGTGCAATGGCGCCCGCTACAACCGCGAAACGCTGGACGTTAAATGGAAAGATAAATCCATCAGTGATGTGCTGAATATGAAAGTGGAAGAAGGGCTGGAATTTTTCCAGTCGGTGCCCGCTATTCGCGACAAGATGGCAACCTTAAATCAGGTAGGCCTTGGCTATATTTCCATCGGCCAGAACGCCACCACGCTGTCGGGCGGTGAAGCGCAGCGCGTGAAACTTTCCAAGGAACTCTCGCGCCGTTCGACCGGCAAGACGCTGTATATTCTGGATGAACCCACCACCGGTCTGCATTTCGAAGACGTGCGACGCCTTTTAGAAGTGCTGCATACGCTGGTAGATCAGGGCAACACAGTGGTGGTGATCGAGCATAACCTTGAGGTCATCAAAACCGCCGACTGGATTATTGATCTGGGCCCCGAAGGCGGCGACAAGGGCGGTGAGATTGTGGTAACCGGCACGCCCGAAGACGTGGCGGCAGCAAAGGAAAGCTATACCGGGCAGTATTTGAAGCCCCTATTGGCTAGCACCAGTCGCAAGAAGCGGGCGTAGCCCCCTGCCTCATTCCCGCGAAAGCGGGAATCCAGCTTAAGCCGGGTCTGCGGCGAAAAATAATAACGGATTTAGCCCCGCCCCCCTGGATCCCCGCTTTCGCGGGGATGAGGTGAATTGATAGGTGTTAACCTTTAGTCGTGCCGCACGCGCTATTCGAAATAGACCATCTGGCCATTATATCCCCCGTTTTCCTTGCTTTTGCGAAACATTCCTGTTGCTGCCTAGTTGGGCACTTGGTACACCAGCTCACCTTATTTTAGTTGGGTTTCGGAATGATTCCGGTAAGCCAGTACAAATTTTACACGCTTGGCGTGCGGCTTGAACGCGTGGTGGCGCACAAAGGTGCGGTGAGCGCGGCGGATATGTTCACGCCCTTGATGGAAGCACAAGCCGCGCTCGACGACCTTATCAAAGGCGACCCTATTCAACTTGATTATGCGAAGGCGGATGCCAACGCGCTACTCAATAAACTGGGCGCGCTGTTCGATAAATTTTTCATCGACCCCTCCTCGCGCCAGTTCCGTTTTCCGGCAGCGGGTATGCAGATCGAGCCGCATGAGCTGACCCTCATTTCATCCTTCGTTGAAAAATTTGAAGCCGCATTGGCCGCCGAGCTTGGCCGCAAGGCCGTGTATGCCGTGCCGAAGCGCGGGCTGTTTGATAGCTTAGATTTAGCCGAGCATGCCGATATTCAGTTTGCCGATGTCGATAAACAGCTCACGCCGCAGATGCGCCAGGATATCAAGGCCTCGGGTCGCGCGCTGGCGTTTGGCATGCCCACGGCTGCGTGTTTTCATATGGTGCGGGCCCTGGAAGGCGCGTTAAGCCGTTATATTGAAGGCGTTACCGGCCAGGCGGCGGAAAGCTTCCATAATCTATGGAAAGACGGGCTCGCGCGGCTGCGCAGCGCCGATAAAGAAAGCGATGCGCGCGTGGTCGCCATGCTGCAGGATGTTGATAAGCGTTACCGCGAGCCGATGGTGGCGGGCGAAGAAATTAAACAGGCGGATGCGCAGATTTTGTTTAGTCTTGCCAGCAGCATACTGACCTTGATGCTGGAAAGCATCGCGCCCGGCAAAGGCCATGTGCAACCGCAGTACCGCGCCCTGCAGGAACGCGTTGAGCAGGTTTCGCAGCAGCATGATGTGCAGGACGAATTAGGCCAGAATAATAACAAGCGGCATAAGTCGGCTTAATCAAGCCGCCGCGCTTCTTCCACCAACATAATGGGAATACCGTCGCGGATGGGGAATGCCAGCTTGGCGACGTCCGAGATCAGTTCCTGCTTGGCCGCATCATAGCGCAGCGTGGTCTTGGTAATCGGGCAGACCAGCATTTCCAGCATTTTCGGGTTGGCTTTATGGGCATTCGCGCTTGTCTCGGGCATGCGGCACCTCAGTGTTTGACGGAATGTTCGGTATCGTCTTCCAGCTGCGACATATCCATGAGCTGGGTCAGCAGCGTGCAGCGTTTGGCCGACGTTTCGGCTTCCAGCAGCGCCTGTTTCTCACATGGCGAGAATGGACAGATCATGGAGAGCGAGCTGATCAGTTTGTTACCGTCGGTTTTTTCCAGCACGTCCCACTCGCCGGCAATATCATGCAAATCAAAAAACGCATGCAGGCGTTCCAGTAAACCCGAACGATCAATGGGGCACGGGCTGGTGGGCGCGAGGTCAGCGAAATAGGGCGACCAGTCGGCCTTCACGCGGCGGAAGCCTTTTTTAAGTTCCAGCTCCTCCGCCACGCGGAAGCGGCAGACGCCGATCATGCTGATCAAAAGCCGGCCATCTTCGGTTTCGTTGAATGAATGAATGCGCCCGGCGCAGCCCACATTGAAAAGCGGCGGATTGACGGGATCGGCATCGGGTTCGGCTTTAGGCTGGATCATGCCGACTAAACGTTTGTTAGCGAGGGCTTCTTCCACCATATGCAGATAGCGGGGCTCGAACACATTGAGGGGAAGCCGCGCGCGGGGCAGAAGAATAACGCCGGCCAATGGAAAGATGGGCAGAATATCGGGAAGATCGGCGGCTTCCGTTGGTTTGCGGGTGGTGTAGTTTTCGTTGCCCATGCCCGCCCCGCTAGAACAATAACGAGGAAAGGCGCTTGCGCGCATCAATGGTCAGCGGGTCGGCATGGCCTAAGGCTTCGAATATATTCACCAGCTCCTTGCGCGCCTGATCGTCGTTCCATTTGCGGTTGGTGCGCACGATCTCCAGCAGTTCGTTCACGCCGTCTTCGCGGCTGCCCGCAGCATAAAGCGCCATGGCATAGGCATAACGGGCTTCGGCATTTTTGGGATCGGCCGCCGCTTTATCGCGGAGCTGCGCCAGTTGTTCGCCGCCGGGCTTATTGGCGGCAAGTTCCAGCATTTTCTGGAGGCCCGCCCAGTTTTTATCCTGCTTCGCGGCTTCGGGCGCGTTTTCAATGCGGCCCTTGGCTTCTTCTTCCATGCCCAGCTGGAACAGCAGTTTGACCTGCGCGATATAGGCTTCGGTGTTATCGGGATCGCGGTGCAGAATATCTTCATAGAGCGCGGCGGCATGATCCAGCCGGCCATCGGCGATGAAGTTTTCGGCCTGGAGCATCAGGGAATGGATGTTCGCCGTTTCATCCCCTTCCCCGTTATTCAAATTCGCCAGTTGGTCGACCATCTGTTTGATCTGGCTTTCCGGCACGGCGCCCACAAACCCATCAATCGGCTGGCCGTTCATGAACACATAAACGGCGGGAATGGACTGGATGCGCATATTGGCGGCGAGCTGCTGGTTCTGATCGATATTGATCTTCACCAGTTTCACTTTGCCCTTCTTGGCCGTGACCGCTTTTTCAAGCACGGGACCCAGCTGCTTGCACGGCCCGCACCACGGCGCCCAGAAATCAACGATGACGGGCGTGCCGTTGGAGGCCTCGATCACATCCTGCATGAAGGAGTTGGTGTCGGCGTCTTTAATCACGTCGTTAGCGGCGGCAGCGGGGGCTGAATTATCCATAGCCCAAGATATGGGCATGTTTGGTGGGTTTGGCAATAAGCCCCCTGTAAAACCGCCATAAATGGCCTCTTGCAATCAAGGCGCCATTGCGTAATATGGCGCGTCTTTTGGTGGTTATGCGGGCGTAGCTCAGGGGTAGAGCACAACCTTGCCAAGGTTGGGGTCGAGGGTTCAAATCCCTTCGCCCGCTCCACCGAATGCTGATGTTAGTTAAAATACATTTGCGTTCGCTGCTTTTTCAAACATCTTGATAGTTTTAGCTAAGCAGAACCATCGTAACAGCTGTCATGTTTTCCCTACCCTCTGACAAGGCGAGTCGAAAGATCCGTGCCCGATCCCTGATTTCCTGAGTTCCAGATAATATCCAGATAACAACCGCGCCTCAGCCCTGCGCGCAGAACTGCGAGGGCGTGCCATCGTCCGGGCTGCGGTAGGCGGGCGCGACCTGCTCCAGCCGGCGCTGCACCGAGCCGACGCGCTCGAGCGCATTTCGGGTCATCGTCAATTCGTTGGTCAGCCACTCGTGGGTCCGCTGGCGGATCGCCAGCACCGCGGCCGTTCGGGCGCGGACCAGCGTGTCCTCGGTACCGGCGATGCCGATCAGGCTCGTGAGCAAGGGCTCGGCCTGCTGGCGGCTCTGGCGGGCGCCGGCAAAGTCGCCCGCGCGCAACTGGGCCGCCTCGCGGCGCGAGAGCTGTTCCAGGGCGTCGAGCCAGCGCAGACGGGTTTGCGTCGGTGTTTCCACAGTCGATCGGTCGGTCAAGTCGTTCACTCGCTCGTGCGTAGGTTGGGTGGTGGGTGATTCGCCTCGCGCGGATCCGTCCGCTCGTTCACTCGCTCGAGCCCGGCTCCGCCTCGATGCTGAGGTCGATTCACGCCACGCTGCAGATCCGCTCGACCGGAGCCGCGGCATCCTGCTTCTGCAGCATTTCGGACCAGGCTTCCCGCAGGCCGCGGACCAGATCCTCCACTTCCGCGAGCGGCTCGACCTGCTTGCGGAGGTTGGCTTCGAACAGCCGGCGCATGTGATAGTCGTAGAGGCGGTGCATCGTGCGGGCGAATTCGCCGCCGGTTTCGAAGTTCAGGCCGCCCTGCAGCTCGGCGAGGATGCGCTGCGCCTTCTGGAGTTGGTGGTTGATCGTCTCGAGCCGGCGCGGGTCGCTGGCCGGCTGGGCAAAAGCCTGCTGAGCGAGCGCCATCGCCTGCAGCGCGCCATCATAGAGCATCAGCACGAGCTGCCCGGGACTGGCGGTCAAAATCGCATTCGCCCGGTAGGTCCGGGCGTGGCCGTCGGTGCGCATGAACGGAGACCAGGACCGCTCAGGCGGCGTCTTCGCTCAGGTCCGGCGACCCGACGATCTGCGCCGCAATCCGCTTCATGATCGCCGGCGAGGGATAGCCGGGATCGGCGGCGAGAGCGCGGGCACGCTCGACCACTTCGGGACGGATCGCCGGCTGGCGGGCCAGGGCGGCCTGCAGGTAGGCGCCGCCTTCGGTCGAGATCCGATCGGGGCGGATCGCCGGCTGCCGCGGGGGCGGGACGTTCGGCCCGGAGGCGGAAGCCGGACGAGAGGCTCCACCGGAAGAGGGCAAGGAAGGGATCATGGGTGCGAGAGACAGACGACTCGGACGATGCTTCTATTATCGGTCAAATGGCACGTGACTTTAAGGTGAATTGGAGGCCCCGGCGGATTTCGGATTTTGGAATTTCGACTCGATCCGGGAGGTCTGACTATCTGGAACTCAGGGACTCAGGAAACGGAAGGGGTATGCGAAGGACGGCAGAGGGTGAACTATCTCAAGGCGGGGCGGAGACCCGCCCTACTTTGTGTTCTTCGCGGCTTCGCGTGACATGGATCGACGGTTCGCTTTCGTTCCTGATTTCCTGAGTTCCAGATAAAAGCTCACTTCGCGAGCGCGGCGGTCTGGACAGTGGGCGCCGGCGGGACCACCGGGGGCAGCGTGGCGAACATGGCCGCCGCGGCATAGCTCGTGAAGCGGGCGGGCGACTGCAGCACGGACGAGCTGAGGTCCGCCGGCACGTCCCCGCCTCCTGCCTGGAGAAAATGCCGGCGCGCGCTGTTGGCCACCGCGGCCTCGTCGGCCGAGAAGACGTTGTCGAAGGTCCAGACCAGGCGGACGCCGTCGAGCGTCGCGAGCTTTCCTCGCAGGCCGAGCGCCAGCGGTTGGTAGGCGTGGAAAACCGTCACGTCCACGAACATCACGGCATCCGCGGCAAATTCGCGCCGGAGTACCTCCATGAAGTGTGGCGGCAGGGCCGAGGCCGACGAAAGTTCGGCCGCCTGGAAATAGCGCAGGCAATCCTCCCGCGAGAGCACGATCACCTCGAAGCGCTGCTGCCGCTGGAGCTCGGCGGCGAAAACCGGATCGAGTGCCGCCAAACTCTCCGCCGGGGCCACGCTCCCGCCCGCCACCGGCAGCAGCACGACGCGCCGCAGGCCGCCGAGACTCGGTTCGCCGGCATGATTGGCGGGTACAAAGAAAGGCCCGCGCCGCGCGGAATCGGTGAGCGCGGGCGTCGTGCAGCCCGCGGCCAGCGCCGCCAGCAGCAAGCCGGACACCAGCACGGAAAAGCGGAGCGAAAAACGGCGGGAAGCGGAGCGCATGACGAGAAAATTTGGTCTTGGGGATCGGGAGTGTCCGAGGTGGGAGAACCGTCTTCCGGTGAGCCGCAGTGTGAAGGACAACGCGTCCTACCCTTAGCTGTTGCTGCTGTTCTTGAAGAAGGCGTTGGTCAGCGCCTGGTTCTGGCTCTGCGCCGCCGACTGGGCGTCGAGCATGTGGATGAAGGAGT
>JBEHYA010000018.1:0-26401 GCA_048498415.1 Pseudomonadota bacterium | reverse complement strand
GCGTATGCCCTGCAGCCGTTCTTTGGAGGGCGGCACGGTAGGGTCGGCCACGGCCAGCGTGGCCGCCGGCCGGTGCACCTTGCGGCCCGCCATGCGCAACCCTTCAAACGCCTGCGGCGAGGTGACTTCGTGCACCAGATGCCGGTCGATATAAAGAACCGCCGTGCCGTCGGGCAGCGTGGTCACAACATGATTTTGCCAGATTTTGTCGTAGAGTGTTTTTGCCATACTATCTCTCATAAGGGGCGATATTTGCGCATAACCTTTTTCCTCAATCAAGGGGCGAAGAAAAACCAGTTATATGTATGCCCCGGCGGAAGCCGGGGCCCATTCATCAACACTCCAAATGCGGATAAATGGCCCCCGGCTTCCGCCGGGGCATACGCTGTGTTAGGCATAAAACATGATTGGATTATTCGATAGCGGCATCGGCGGGGAGACCATTCTGGCGGCAGCCAAAAAGCGACTGCCCGGCCAGACTTTTTTCTATTACGCCGATACCGCCCACATGCCCTATGGCGACCGCCCAGCGGAAGAAGTCATCGATCTCACCGCCAAAGGCGTCACGCATTTATTTAATCAGGGCTGCAAGCTGGTGGTGCTCGCCTGCAATACCGCCAGCGCGGTGGCCGCGCGGCGCCTGCAGCAAAAATGGCTGCCCGCGCAAAACCTTCCGGGTCACAACGTGCTGGGCATCGTGGTGCCCACCGTGGAATTTGCCACGCACACCGGCTGGGCCGCCAAATTCGGCGCCATCGAGCCCGGCAATATCGGCGTGTTCGCCACCACCCGCACGGTTGAATCAAACGTGTTCCCGGTGGAAATCGAAAAGCTGCGGCCGGAACTCAAAGTCTTCCAGCAGCCCTGCCCGGATCTAGCAAGCGCCATCGAACGCGGGCTCCCGCGCGCTGAAATCAAGGAAATGGTGAAGCGCTACGCGAATTTGCTGCTTATGCGCGGCGACGTTAAACGCTTTATTCTCGGCTGCACCCATTACGCGCATATCGAGGATATTTTCCGCGAAGTCCTCCCCGAAGGCGCCCCCATCATCGCACAGCCCGAAGCAGTAAGCGAAGCCCTCGCCGATTACCTGCAACGGCACCCGGAATACGCACAATAATTCTACTGTCATCCCGCACTTGATGCGGGATACCATGGTAGCTTCTTCTTTAAACAAACTATTTCCCAATTACGAACATTCCGGCGTAAGCCGGAATCCAGTTTTATTGCGGCTGGAGAAACTGGATACCAGCTTTCGCTGGTATGTCCGTGTTTAATGGGAAAGCCTCTCCCGCCCCTAGCCCCTCTCTGAGAGAGGGGAAAATAAAAAAGGCGGCCCGAAAGCCGCCTTTTGAATTTCTATAGACAGAAAACTTATTCCGCCGCCTGCTTCTTTTCGCCTTCTTCGGCTTCGCGGCCATCAACCATGCCAACGCCGGTGGTGCGTTCGGAAATACGCGCGCTCTTGCCGCGCAGATCGCGCAGGTAATACAGCTTGGCGCGGCGCACATCGCCACGGCGGACCAGCGTGATGCTGTCCAGCTTCGGGCTGTACAGCGGGAACACACGTTCCACACCTTCGCCCAAGCTGATTTTGCGCACGGCAAACGAGGAATTGACGCCTGCATTACGGCGGGCGGTGCAAATGCCTTCATAGACCTGCACGCGTTCGCGGCTGCCTTCTTTCACCTTCACGCCCACGCGCACGGTATCGCCCGGCGCGAAATCGGGAATGTTTTTGCCTTCCATCAGCTTGTCCAGCTGCGCGGCTTCGATCTTTTGCAGTAAATTCATAGGTATCTCCAATAACGGGGCTTAATAACCACAAAAGCCCCGACCAAATCAACAGATTATATGGCTTTCAGCGCGCTTTATGCGTTTTCAGCCATTCCGCCCATAAATCGGGCCGGCGGGCCGCCGTTAACTTTTCAGCCTCGGCCTGCCGCCAGGCCTTTATTTTCGCATGATCGCCGGAGATAAGCACGTCCGGCACCGCCCGGCCCTGCCATTCCGCAGGGCGGGTATAATGCGGGTATTCCAGCAGGCCGCCCGCGAAACTTTCCTCATCATGCGTCTCGGCATTGCCCAGGGCACCGGGAAGCAACCGCACGATGCCCTCTATAATGGTCATCGCCGCCACTTCGCCGCCCGCCAAAACAAAGTCACCCAGACTCACTTCATCCAGCTGATGCTTATCAATGACGCGCTGATCCACCCCTTCATACCGCCCGCACAAAAACGCAACCCGCGGCATGGCGGCCAGTTCGCGTAATTTATTCTGGCTCAGCGGCGTGCCACGCGGCGATAAGTAAATTGTATGCGCCCCCAAAGGCAAACTTGCCAGCGCCGCATCCACCACGTCGGGTTTGAGCAGCATCCCCGCCCCGCCGCCGAACGGCGTATCATCGACGGTGTGGTGTTTATCGGTGGCAAAATCCCGGATCTGCGTGGCGCTCAGCTGCCAAATCCCGCTCTCCAAAGCCTTGCCCGCCAGCGAATGGCCAAGCGGCCCCGGAAACATCTCCGGAAACAGCGTCAAAACATGCGCGTGCCACGTCATGCTTTCTCCTTTGCTGGCTTTTTATCACTCAGCCAGTCATCGGGAATAAACACGCGCACCGTGCCGGCCTTAAAATCCGGCGTTTCCACAAACGGCGGAGCAATCGGCAACATAAATTCTTTTTCGCCCTGCAATACCAGCACGTTGCCTGCACCGTAATTCACTACGTCGCTGGCAACCGCCACTTCCTTGCCGTTTTGATCAATCGCGCGAAGGCCCTTATAGTCTTCGCCGTAAAATTCATTGCCGTCCAGCGCAGGCATCTGTGCCCGGCTGATGTATAATTTCGTTTTGGCTTTGGCCAGCTTCTCGGCCTCATCGCGGCCATCCACGCCCTTCAGGCGTATAATCGCCACATCATTCACAATGCTTAAAAGCTGCGCGTCAAACGCACGGCCTTCTTCATTTTGAAGCGCGCCATACGCACATACATCCGCAGGGTTCTGCGCCAGGCTTTTAACCTTCACATCGCCCCTCACGCCATGCGGCGCGATGATCGTGCCAAGATGAATGCGTTTCTCTCCCATTATCCCCTCCCCTTGAGGGAGGGGTCGGGGGAGGGGTTGGTTCCGCTCGCCATAATCTCATTTACAGCAGCCATTATACTGGCAACCGTCATATCCATATCTTGTGCCGTTTGAATTTCCGTAACGCGCATGACGCGAATACCTTGAGCCAACATATAGGCATCGCGCGCACTATCTTCTTCAATTCGCGTTTCATGCGAAAGGCCATCGACCTCGATAACCAGCTTGCAACGCGTGTGATAAAAATCAGCTATATAATTGCCAATCGGCTGTTGCCGACGAAAACCATGTTGCCCATGCGGGCAGGCCGCGCGCAACGCGGCCCAAAGTTTTTGCTCGCCTTGCGTAGCACGTTGACGCAGTTCGACAGCATGATCGACTGCATCTGCATTATAACGGTGATGCGCTTTTGGTTTAGACATCTTTCTTATGAAGAGATTGGGTCGGTGCCATAGAATATTTCTTTTGGCACCAACCCCTCCCCTGACCCCTCCCTCAAGGGGAGGGGAATTTTATTACGCAGCCGGGGCTTCAGCGGCCGGGGCTTCTGCCGCCGGAGCTTCAGCGGCAGGCGCAGCAGCTGGCGCCGCGGCGGGCTTGTTGGCGGCTTCTTCCGCAGCCTTCAGGCGCTCCTGCGTCTTGGCGCGGGGCGCCGACTTCTTCGGGCTTTCGTTCCAGGTCGGCTTGTCGCCAAGGCCGAGCTTGTGCATGAAAATCTGGATGCGTTCCGTCGGCTGCGCGCCCTTGCTGATCCAGTACTTAATCTTTTCGCCGTCCAGCTTCACGCGTTCCGGGTTGTCCTGGGACAGCATGGGGTTGTAGCTGCCGATCTTTTCGATGTAACGGCCATCGCGCGGGAAGCGGCCATCGGCCACCACCACGGAATAGAACGGGCGCTTCTTGGTACCGCCGCGGGTTAAACGAATACGTAACATGGTCTTCTCCTTTGGTTAGTCGTCAGTTAGTTAGCGTTTAAAAAAAACAGGTTTCAGGGCTTGTTCTCATGCAAGCCCTGAACACTATTTTCTGTTCATCGTTTGCCCAGCATCGGCCCCATCTGCGCACTCATCGAACGCATAAAATTCTTCTGCCCCATCTTCTTCATCTGCCGCATCATGTCGCGCATCTGCATGTACTGCTTGATCAGGCGGTTCACATCCGCCACGTCCACGCCCGAGCCCTTGGCAATCCGGCGCTTGCGCGACGCATTCAATAAATCCACGCTGCGGCGCTCCGCCTTAGTCATCGACGAAATAATCGCTTCCTGCCGTTTGATGATGCCTTCATCCACGTTGGCATTGGCCATCTGCTCTTTGATTTTGCCCACGCCCGGCAGCATGCCCATGATTCCGTTCAGCCCGCCCATTTTGCGCATCTGCTTTAATTGGCCGGCCAGATCATCAAAATCAAAATCGCCCTTCTGCAGCTTGGCGGCCATTTTCTGGGCCTCGCCCATATCCATCTCGGCCGCAGCTTTTTCCACCAGCGAGACCACATCGCCCATATCCAAGATACGGCCCGCAATGCGATCCGGGTGATACACTTCAAACGCATCCAGCTTCTCGCCCGCGCCAAAAAATTTAATCGGCTGGCCGGTGACCGAACGCATGGAAAGCGCCGCGCCGCCCCGTGCATCGCCATCCAGCCGCGTCATGATAATGCCGGTAATCTGCACCGCTTCATGGAAGCGCGTCGCCACGTTCAGCGCATCCTGGCCCGTCATCGCATCCACAACCAACAGCGTTTCCGCCGGCTTGGTTGCTTCCCGCACCGCCTTTACTTCCGCCATCAATTCTTCATCGATGGCCAAACGGCCCGCCGTATCCAGAATCACAACGTCATAGCCGCCAAGCCGCGCCTCATTCACCGCGCGTTTGGCAATCTCCAGCGGCTGCTGGCCCGCAACAATCGGCAGGCTCCCCGCTTCCACCTGACCCGCCAGAATAGCGAGCTGTTCCTGCGCCGCAGGCCGCCGCGTATCGAGGGAAGCCAGCAAAACTTTCTTGCGCTCAACGTCTTTCAGGCGCTTAGCCAATTTGCCGCTGCTCGTGGTTTTGCCCGAACCCTGCAAACCCACCATCAAAATTACATTCGGCAACGGGTTGTTGAGGTTAAGCGGTACTGCCGCGCTGCCCAACTCTTCCACCAGCAGGTCATGCACAATTTTTACAACCTGCTGGCCGGGCGTGACCGAGGCGATCACTTCCTGGCCTACGGCGCGCTCGCGCAGCTTGGCGATAAAATCCTTCACCACACTCAAAGCTACGTCGGCATCCAGTAGCGCCAGACGGATTTCACGGCACGCCGCATCCACATCGGCAGGCGTCAGGGCGCCACGCCCGCGCAGGCGTTCAAAAATACCGGTCAGCTTTGAACTCAAATTCTCAAACATAAAACCGCACGCAAAACACAATGAAGACTGTGCGCGACACTCGCGGACAGCCTTGACGCCTCATCTCCGGCAGTTGGTCCTGCGTGAATGGCTGGCGTCTGAAAACCGGTGGTTTTCGGATGGCGTTGTTATAGAGCGGGCCAAATACCCGCGTCAACCCGCCAATTATTAAGATTTACGCCCTTATGCCGGTGTGAATGGCGGCAATGCCAAGGCTGACATTACGGTAGCTTAAGGCTGAAAAGCCGGCCTGTTCCATGAGTTTGACCAGCTGCGCCTGCGCGGGAAACGCGCGGATGCTCTCGGCTAAATACTGATACGCCGCCCGGTCATGCGCGATTTTTTCGCCCAGCCACGGCAGCACGGAAAACGAATATTTATCATAGGCTTTCTGCAGTGCCGGCACCGGAATCTGGCTGAACTCCAGGCAGAAAAACCGCCCGCCGATTTTCAAAACGCGGCGGATATCGGCGAGTGCTTTTGAAAGATGCGTCACGTTCCGCAGGCCAAACGCGATGGTAACCGCATCAAAGCTTTGATCGGCAAACGGCAGCTCTTCCGCATTGCCTTCCACCCATTCCAGCTTGCCGAATAACCCGCGATCCATCGCGCGTTTCTGGCCGACTTCCAGCATGGCCGGGTTGATATCGCAGACCGTGATTTTAGCGCCGGATGTCTGCATTAAAAACGCGATATCCCCCGTGCCGCCGGCTAAATCCAGAATGCTCTCGCCGCGCTGGGGCGAAACGCGCTCGACAAAATCCCGCTTCCACAGACGGTGAATGCCCAAAGACATCAGATCGTTCATCACGTCGTAGCTGGGCGCCACCGACTTAAAAACCTCGCCGACCATGCTTGTGCGTGTGCCGGGATCAACTTTGGTATAGCCAAAGCCGCCTTGCGTGCCGCCTTTTGCCTCGTTTTGCATGGTTAATATCGCCGTTATTAGGTGAAACTATTTTTGCATGATATGCTGGCTTTAACAGGATGGAAAGGCAGAGATTATGCTTAACCGTATGAACGAAATGCCGATTAGCGAACGCTTCCCCGCTGCGGTGGCCTTATTTGGCGCTGCGAACGATGAAGTAAGCGGCAGCTCCGAAGAACGCGCCATCGCTATCCTGAAATCGCACGGCCATCTGAATGCCTCGCCATCCGACTTGCTCGGGTTCAAAGGCGAGAAAGCCGAATACGTGGCCCACGTGGCCGTCGCGCCTTCCCGCGCCAAGCCGCGCAAAACCGAAGAAGCCAAAGACGAAGCCAAGCCGAATTAATTGGTATGCCCCGTTGAAAAACGGGGCCCATCTCTCCACATTTTGATTACTGCACTATGGGCCCCGGCTTCCGCCGGGGCATACAATTTGATATATCTGCATAATGCCGGAGCTTCCCGAAGTTGAAACCGTGCGCCGCGGGCTTGCGAAAGTCCTGGAAGGCGAGACGTTTACCCGCATTACCAAACGCCGTGCGGATCTCCGCGTGCCGCTGCCCAAAGGCCTCGAGAAGCTGGCCGGCAAATTAATTGAAAGCCTCACGCGCCGCGCCAAATACATTCTCATCCACTTCAATCATGGCGAGACACTGCTTGTGCACCTTGGCATGTCGGGTCGCATGACCATCGATAACGGCAAGGCGCCTTTGGAAAAACACGACCATGTGGTCTTCGATGTCAGCAACAAAAAACGCATCCGCTTCAACGATGCCCGCCGCTTCGGCCTGATGGATATCGCGGCGACGAATAACCTCGCCAAACAGAAGTTCCTTAAACATCTCGGCCTTGAACCCCTCGAGAAGTCCTTCACCGGCCCCGCTTTATACGAACAGCTCAAAGGCGGTAAAACCGCGGTAAAGATTGCCATCATGGATCAAACCCGGGTGGTGGGCGTCGGCAATATCTATGCTTCCGAAGCTTTGTTCGATGCGCGCATTTCGCCCAAACGTTTAGCGGGTAAAATCAAACCCCTTGAGGCCGCGGCGCTCGCGGCTTCCATCAAAAAAGTTCTCAAAAAAGCCATCGCCAAAGGCGGTTCAACCTTGCGCGATTACGTGCAAGCGGATGGTGAGCTGGGTTATTTCCAGCATGAATTCTGCGTCTATGGCCGCGACGGCCAGCCCTGCCCGCGCTGCGCCGGCATGATCCATAAAATTACGCAAGGCGCCCGTTCAACGTTTTATTGCCCGGCCTGCCAGAAGTAGCCGACCCGCTAACTGACTCGTCATTGCGAGGCGCGCAGCGCCGCGGCAATCCATACGTCCGGTCGAACGGCAAAATCCAATGGATTGCTTCGCTTCGCTCGCAATGACGGCCTGGTCAGTATTACCGCCGGCCCCGCGCCACAAACGCCGGGTTGATGAAATCTTTTTTGCCGTAACCCAGCGGCTTCCCATCCAGCGTTTCCACCGCGCCGCCGGCCGCGCGTAAAATCGCATCGCCCGCCGCGATATCCCATTCATAGGTGCGGCCAAAGCGGGGATACAAATCAAACGCGCCTTCGGCGACCAGCGCCAGTTTATGCGCGGATGATAATCGCTCGATCTTTTTCACGTTTAACGGCGCCAGATAGTTCTTCAGCTTGCCCGACCAGTCTTCCGTGCGGTTGGTGATCACCTTCAGGCCGTCTGCCGCCGGCATTTCCGCGGTAATCTGGCGCGCGTAGCCATGCGCATCCATCATATAGGCGGCCGCGCCATCGCTATAATACGTCTCGCCCAATGTGGGCACATGCAGAACGCCCATCACCGGCCGGCCATAGGCGACAAAGCCGATATTCACCGAAAAATCATCGCGCCCCTGCACGAAGGCGCTTGTGCCATCCAGCGGGTCGATCAGGTAATACCCATCCACCCCGTCCAGCACCACGCCGCCCGTCAGACTTTCTTCGGCAATAATCACCCCGCCAAGCCCGATGCGATCGAGCCCATCCACAATATGATCTTCCGCCGCATGGTCGGCGCGCGTCACGGGTGACCCATCCTGCTTTTCCAATAAGTCCATATCGCGCGTGGCCGCCGCGTGCTCCGCCCGCACGGCCAAAATCAGCCGGCCCGCTTCATGCGCCAGCTGCACAATCTTTTTGACTTCCAATAAGGAAAACGTGCGGGACATGCAATCAATACTACCAACTACCTCATCCCGGGCAAGCGCAGCGCGACCCGGGATCCAGGGGACTGGGCCATTATCTTACATATTCCGCCGCCGACGCGGCGTGAGCTGGATCCCCGCTTCCGCGGGGATGAGGTGGAGACAAAAAAATCCCCGCCACAAGGACGGGGATTTGCTTTGGGTCTAAGCTAAAGCTTACTTGCCAATCTTGCGGCGAAGCGCCTCGGCCGTATCTTTACCGCCCGCCGTATCTTCCAGCTGCTGGATGATCTGGCTCAGCGAATTGATCAGATCCGTATCCGCCTTGGCGGCGGCCGGCTTGGCCGGCGTCGCAGCCGTCGCCGGCTTATAGGTCGGTGCCGCATAGTTCGGCGCCGTGGCTGCCGGCTTTTCATTCGCCTTGGCCATATCGCGCAGCTTCTGCAACGGATCATTCGCGGCTTCCACGGGCTTTGCCGCCGGGGCCGCATAGCTGCTGGTAAAGCCGGGCTTGCTGGCCGCAGCGGGCGCTGCGACCGGTGCCGGGGCCGGGGCGGGCGTTGCCGCGGGGGCAAAGCTCGATGCCGGTGCGGCAAAAGTAGCGGAAGGCGTGCGGCTGGCGGCGCCCATGGTGCCGACCGTGCGTTCCATTTCGCGGCTGATCTGCGCCAGCTGGTTCTGCATATGCTGACCCAGACTGGTGACCCACTGGCCCGTCGTTTCGCTCGCCTGACGCACGCGTTCCGTCTGGCGTTCAAACTTCTCGACCTGCTGGGTGGTATCGGCAACGCTGGCGCGCATGTTATCGGCCAGCGTGCGGTTCACCTGTTCCAGCTGCGCCAACGCATTGGCGAGTGCTACAGCTTGCGACGTAATCGCATGCTTCTGCTGCGCCAGATTTTCGGTGCCGTAATTGACATCGCCAATCGCGCCGGTGGCTTCGCGGCGCACATCCAGAATCTGCTGGCCAAGGCCAAGCATGCCGGTGTTCAGCTGCTGCATCAGATCCGACATCACATGCTGGAACCCGCTCTTGAGCGCGTTCATGCGCTGATCGGTCTCCGCCATGTTGGAAGCCGTCTCGGCAAACTGCGATTGCAGCATCTGCAGGCTTTCCGCCTGACGTTCAACGGTTTGGTTAAAGAGGCCCAGCGCATCGCCCGATTTCTGCGCCACGTCAAACAGCGTCGCCTGGCTGCGTTGCAGCAAGGAGTTAGTCGCCGTCATGGTCGCATTAATGTTCTGCGCGTCATGGCTGATCGCCTGGTTCATGCGGCCGAATTCCTGCGTGGTGCGCAGCACATCGGCGGAAGCGCCCGCCAGATGCTGCGTGAGTTCATCACAGGTATTCTGCATATCGCCCAGCGCGTTGCTCGCCTGGCTCACCAGATTCTGCATCTCGCCCTGCATGTCGCGCTTCACGCGGGAAAGCGTATCCAGCAATTGCTGCTGCGCGGCATCGCTGCTGCCCGCCATTTCGTCGCCGATGCGGGACGTGATGGCGTTCAACTGGCGCATCGTCTCTTCGATGCCGCTGGTCAAACGGCGCACTTCACCTTCCGCGGTGGTGCGAAGGCTGCTCATCACCTGCGCCGCCTGATCGGCGCCGCTGGCCGCACCGGAACGGATTTCCGCCACGATCTGCACGCCGCTATCGCGTACCTGCTGCAAATGACCCAAAATCTGGGCCGCCATGCTGGTAAACGTTTCGCGGAACTGGTTGTGGAAGTCAGAAAGCTGCTTGGCCGGCCCCGTGATCGCTTCTTCCGCGTCACGGCGCAGCGCCGCACCTAAATCCGCGCTATCGGCTTTAAGCTGGGCCACCGCCTGGCTCGCCGCCGTTGCGGCATCGCCCATGTTGCCCGCCACGTCGCGGCTCATATCATGCAGCATGGCCAGAATATGGTCGGCCACGGTCTTCGCATCCGCCTGCATTTCGGCGTTCACGTTGCGCGCTTTTTCCGCCAGGTCTTCAATGCTGGCACCCGCCTGCGCGGTCATGCCCTTCAATTCCGCTTCGTAGCCGGTCATGCGGCTTTCCAGCTTGGCAATAAAGCTGTCGCTGATTTCCGCGGCGCTGCCCTTCATGCGGTCGATCTGACCCGAAAGATTACGCAACAGGAAGTTCGCCTTCTCCAGCGTCTCGCCAACAGCCTGACCCGATGAACCGAGCTTCGAGGTAGTATCGCCCAGCTTGCCGGCCTGTTCGGTCAGCACGTCGCCCAGCTCGCGCAAGTGACCTTGCGCGCCATCCGTGATCGTCTTCACGCGTTCGGCCTGCGTCTCGAACTGGCCCTTCAGCTGCTGCGTGGCTTCCGTGAAGCGCTGCGCCATCTGATGCACCATGGCGATCGCGAAATCGCCGCGCTGCTGCAGGGCATCGCCCACAATCGTGATGTTCTGCGCGCCGTTCGCGACTTCATTCCGGAATTCCGCGGTTTCCGCCAGAATCGCCTGACGCGCCGTGCGCGCCACGCCTTCCGCCGCGGCAATCGAAGCCGTGAGTTTTTGCGTATCGCGCTGCAGAATGTCCGAAATATCCAGAACGCTCATCGACTGGCGGGCCAAACCACGGCCCAGCAAATCAAAGCGCTCCAGCATGGTATCGGCTTCCACCTTCAGGCCCATGACCTGCATGGAAAGCTGTTCCGCCGCATAGAAACCGGTCGCGCCCACTTCGCCCGACAGGCGGCTGAGCACGCCGGCATTATCGGTCAGGCTCTTGGAAACTTCGCGGCTGATTTCACCCAGATGTTCGCCCGCAAACGTCAGGCCCACAATCTGTTCGCCCATCGCCTTGTTCACATCCGTGATCTTGGTCACGGCCTGATCGGCCAGCTTGCCGATCTGCATCGCGCTTTCGCCCAGAATGCCGAACGCGGCATCGCTGACCTTGTCAAAGCGCTTGGCCATGCCTTCGGTGCGGTCAAAGGCAATAACGGCGCTGCGTTCCAGACCGACACACGCGCTTTCAATCTGCGCCAGCACGCCGCCCATGCGGTTCTGCATGGCGCTGGCTTCCGTTTCAATCGCCATGCGCACGATCTGCGCCTGGCTTTGCAGTTCGGCCGTCGCGCCCGCTAACGTGGCCACGCGCGCTTCCGCCTGCTGGCTGGCGGCCGCCAAGCCCACCGATTGTTCAACGAGGTCAGCCACCGCCTGACGCATGCTCTGCGCCATCGTCTCGCTGCCTTCGCTGACATTTTCAATCTGGCGCTTGAACTGGCCTTCCATATCGGAAAGACGCGCATAAACGCTCTGCGCCGTTTCCTGGGTCGTGGTCTGCGCCGCGACTAAAGCATGCGTGAAGACCGACAACCGATCGAGGGCAGCCTGCGTGGTTGAATCCAGCATGCGCCCGCTATCCTGCAACTGGTTCTGCACGATGCCGAGCTGCTGCACGCGGCCGTCAATCGCCACGGCTAAATGATCGAGGTTGCTGCTCGCACCGGAAATGCTGGCACCCAGGCTCTGCATCTTTTCTTCAAAACCCGAATGGCTGACTTCCGCAAACTGATGGTAACGGCGCGTGACATCTTCCACCGCGGCGACCTGCGTTTCCAGCTGGCCGCGTACGCCCGAGGCCTGTTCAGAGAGAACACTCGCGGCCAGGCGAATACGCGCTTCGGCCGTCTGGCTGTCGTGAATAAGACCGTTAATATCGAACGACAGATGCTTGACGCTTTCCGCCAGCTTCTTCTGTTCTTCCGATGCCGTGCCCGACAGATCGCTCATGCGGCTTTGCAGCTGCGCGACCAACCGGTCTAAACGCAGCAGCACTTCCTGCGTCGATTCCATGCTGTCGTGCTGAATGGCTTCCATGCGGGCCGAAACGGCATCAAGGCCCGCCAGCGCTTCCGCCGCCTTGTGGCCGGCCTGTTCGCCGTTGGTGGTCAGCTTCTCGGTCGCGGCCTTCACCGCTTCCGCGTTCTTTTCTAAAACATTGGCAAAATGGCTGAGCTGCGCTTCGCCTTCATTCACGCTCGCGCGCACTTTGGCCACGGCCGCATCAAACGGCGCGCCCGCGGCATTGCCGATACGCGCAATGTGTTCCGCTAAATCCTGGCTCCGCGTAATGCTGCTTTCAATGTGGCGGTGCATGTCATCGCGCGCGCCTTCGATCGCGGAGGCGCTGTCGTTCAGCATCGCGACCGCTTCTTCAATCCCTAAGCGCAGGCCTTCACGCAGAATTTCCTGCTGCTTTTCCGAAGCTGACACCAGCGACTGCCACGTGCCTTCGGTCGTGCGGGCTTGTTCCGCCAAACGCTGCGCCGTGCTTTCAAATTCGTCATGCGTGATGGCAAGGCGCGCAATATGCGCGTTCGCCGCATCGCCAATCTGCGCGGTCTTTTCATTTAGACCCTGCAGCGCCTTGTCGTAGGCGCCCGTGATGTTGCCGGTGCTCTCGGTCGCGCGCATTTCGGCGTCGAAAATACGGCCGATCATGAGTTCCAGCTGCTGCATGGCGTTGTTCACGCTCTGGCCGGCGCGGCCACTGGCTTCCGCGGCGCGTTCGGTGCTGCGGGCGATGTTTTCCACCTGGCCTTCCAGCTGCGTGCCGATGGCGCTGATGCGCTCCACCACATTGCGGCTGATGCTATCCAGCTGGCCGGCGACGCCGGTGTAGTTATCGCTGGAGAGATTGAACTGCGTCATCACGCGTTCGCTTTGCTGCGCGATGTGTTCGCGGAAACCATTGAACTTGGCAAACACGCTGTCGGCGTTTTCTTCCAAGGCACGCATCGTGCCCTGCAAATTCGCCATCAGGCTGCTGGCCTGTTCGGCAATACGGCCATGGCGGAGTTCCAAAACTTCGCTCTGTGCGCCCAGACCTTCATTGGCAGCGGAAATCTGCGCTTCCATGCGGCCCGTGAGCGATTCCAGCGTCGCGATTTCGCGCGCCAGCGTGTTGGCAAGGCTGCGGCTCTTATCGGCCAGCTTCTGCTCGCGCTCGTCGGTGGCGTTGGTGAATTCGGTCAGCTTGGTCGTGACATCGGTCATGCGGCCAACAAGGCGTGAGCCGCTTTCATCCAGAATGTCCTGATTGCTTGCCATGATGCGGTTCAGTTCATCGGCGCCCGAACGCGCGCCTTCCAGCATCTTGGTCATGCGGTTCGCCGCTTCCTGCGTGCGCGTTTCCTGCTCGCTCATTTTCTCGGAAATATCCGCGCATTTGGTCAGCTTTTCGTCAGCAATCGACTTGAACTGATCGACAAGCGTGTGCATCCGGTCAACCACTTCGCCCAAACGATCAGAGGCCTGGCTCGCGCGGTTATCCAGCGTCGCAATGTTGCCGGCAATCTTGCCCGACAGGTCATTGAAGCGTTCGCGGTTATCGTGCAGCAAATCTTCCAGCACTTCCGAATTATCGCGCACGATGCCGGCCACGCGGCCGATTTCCTTGCCGCTGCGTTCCGCCAGCGCATGAATGGCTTTTTCTTCTTCCTGCAAAACCTGAATGGCGTTCTGCAACACATCGTACGACCCATCGCCCGACTGGCGAAGGAGTTCGAGTTGCTTTTCCAAAGCTTCATTGAAGCGGCGCACGCGGCCTTCCGCCGCGGTGCCGGTACCAACAATCATCTGCAGCTGGCGGCGCAAGGGCTCCGTCATCGCTTTGATGTCACTTGCGCGCTGCAGATACGCAATCACCATCCACATGAACGCCACCGGCGCGAGCACGCCGGAGATCCCCAGCGCCACGCTGGTGATCGGCATGCCGGCAATTTTGCCGCTCGCATTCATCACCACAAAGAACACCACCAGGAACCACGCGGCGGATAAACCCAGGCCCGTCCAGAACGGCCAGGCGCCGGGGTTATCGTTGGCACGCGGCGGCGCATCGGCAATCGTGGCGCCGATAATGCGGCGCACGGGATCGTTGGCGCGCGCGGCGGCACGCAAGGGCGGCATTTCGCGGAATTGTTCGGGCTCGGGCATGCCAATCGTGGCACGCGGCGCAGCCGCCGGGCCTTGCGCATTTTGCGGATTATTTTGCGCGGTATTTTGCTGTGGCTGCGCTTGCGTTTCAGGCGCGGGTTGCGGCGCGGCGGCCTGCGGGGCGACAGAAGCGGGGGCCGGCCCCGCTTCACCAAAAATGTCTTTGGGTGAAGGCACCTGCGGCGGCGTCATCGGCGCTTTCTTTTTCGAAGGAATGCTGGATGAACCGGGAGGAGTCGGCTTTTTCGCCATAGGAGCCTCAAACAAGAATCAAAAATCAATACAGGTCAGAAAACGAGGGTAGCGCTCTCTATAAACGTCCCACCGAATCTGCCGGTCACTGTAGCAGCACGGCGAATGAAATTTGAAATGTTTTCTTGCAGGGTTAGTCATTTAGCCTGTGAATATTTTTTTGGCCCCCGTATGCGAATCGGAGTCGCGGGCGAAATTATTTCCGGGCTTGAAAGTGGCCGAATGTTCTCGTGAACGATTCGGGCACACGAAACGGCCAGCCAGAAAGTTCATTCTGCTTGCCATGAAAGATTTTTAATGGATTAGGCCCCGCGCCTCATCCCGGAAGCCGCAAAGCGGCTATCCGGGATCCATATCGGCCAGGCGGCCCGATGGATCCCGCATCACGTGCGGGATGAGGCAAAAGATAAGTTATTGAATAAAAACAGCAGTCTAGCTCAGCGAAGCGCTCGCCGTGCTGCTCTTCTCGCCATCGTTAAGGCCGCCAATGGCCAGTTCATGGTCGAGAATTTGAATGAGGCCGTTCGAACTGACCTCCATCTTGGTCTTGAAAATGCAGTCCTTGAACAGCATGCCGGCATAAACCGTGAAGGTGCCGGTGGTGCGGTCCACATTCGTCACCCGCGGCGGCGTCATTTTCATGATGTCTTTGATCGCCTGGCGCACATCTTCGGCGGCGTCCGGCGGCGTATCCAGATTTTCCACCACCGTCATCGGGCCATACGGGCCCTGCACGCAGGCGAAGAAGAAGCTGACATAATCACCGATATTTTCCGCTTTAAGGTTAATCGGGTCATGTTCGTTGGCGGTGTAGATCGGGCGGTTCGTCCAATCCAGAACAAAGGTTGAGTCTTCGCCGCCCTGCGGGTTATGCAGCGCGAACATGCTTTTCGGCTGCTGCTCGCGGATGTCGACGAGTTCGTAGAACTGATAGTTCACATAAAAGGAAAGTTTGGCCACGCGCACTAAACTTGTGCCGGCGGGCAGGGCGTATTCGCCCAGAAACGGGTTGATCGCGGTAATGATGCGCGTGCCTTCGGCGCGCGGCAGGTCTCGCCATTTAAGATTCATCAGGAACAGACCGTAAGAGAAGACATATATAAGAACATCGCTGGATCAGAAAAAATACCCTAACCCAAAGGCCATAATAAAGCATTGACGAGAGCCAACTGTTAACCATGCCGCGAAAACTTGCAAGGGGGCATGGCATATAAGCCATTCTTTTCCTTGCCAAAAAGGCCTTGCCGCCACGGTTTGCCCCACTACCATGACGTTACAGTTACGTTTTCGTATACAGGCCGCCTTACCTATATGTCGCTCGATTTCACACCCATGTCGCCCCGGCTTTCATTGCCCACCGCCCGCAACGACTGGGACGATGTAATGGGGATTGAATTCGGCGAACTGATGGACCGGCTGAATGCCGCCGGCAGCTTCCGCCTCAAAGCGCATGAAGATCCCGGCTACCGCGTCGAATTCCATGGCCCGGATGAAAACGGCAAAGACCTTGTAGCCTTCACCCTCCGTTTCAATTACTACGACAACCCGGAAGACGTGCTTATTTATGGTTTGAATGTCGCGGCGCCCGGCAACGGCATCGGCAGCCAGCTGCTGGTGCGCATGGCCGATGCGTTTGACGGCACCCGCGCAAAACGCCTCAAATTCGCCGCGGGTGAAATGGGCGCCCGTTTCTGGTTTCGCCACGGCGCCACGCTAGCCGCCGCGCCACGGCGCTCGGATGCCACGCTTTATTATATGCACCTTGACTCGCTGCGCGGTTTTTCCGCCGGCTTCGCCCACTGGGCGCTGCATGACCGCATGTTCATGCGGGAACTCACCGCTTCGAGCGATCCCGTGCTGATGCAATATGCCGCCTGCCGCGATGATTTGACGCTTGTGAACATGCCGCGCGCAAGCGCGATCGAACTCCCGAAATACCTGTACGACAGGGTCTATCTGGAAAAGATGACGCTTGAATTGCACGATCCCGAAGTGCGCGCGCTGTTAAATGCAAAGGCGCGCCGCACAGAACGATACCGATCATTAGCCTTGGAAGAGCGCGCGCCTTAAATCTGACTTGTCATTGCGAGCGCAGCGAAGCAATCCATACGATCTCTCGTTTAGAAGCCCCATGGATTGCCGCGGCGCTACGCGCCTCGCAATGACGAATGAACTTAATTGATCTGTATCTTCTTCAACCGGTAGATCGCTTCCAGCGCATCGCGTGGCGACAATTGATCAGGATCAATGGCGGCGAGGGCTTTGACTAAAGCGTCATCCGTTTTCTTTATGGGCTTGAAGCCTTCCGCATTCACAGGCGCCACCACAACCGCGCCGCCCTGCTTCTTTTCCAGTTCCGCCAGTAAAACCTTGGCCCGCGCAATCACGCCTTCCGGCAAACCGGCCAGCTCCGCCACGTGAATGCCATAGGAACTTTCCGCCGCGCCATCGGTAATGGCATGCAGGAAAATAATCTTGCCCTCCCACTCCTTCACGCTGGCATGCGCCAGATGCAGGGCGGGCAGCTGTTTATCCAGCGCCGTCAGTTCATGGTAGTGCGTCGCAAACAACCCGCGGCATTGCGTGTGGTGATACAGATATTCCAGCGCCGCCCACGCAATCGAAAGCCCATCAAACGTCGCCGTGCCGCGGCCGATTTCATCGAGAATCACGAATGATTTCTGCGTGGCCTGATGCAAAATCAGCGCCGTCTCGATCATCTCGACCATAAAGGTCGAATGCCCGCGTGCCAGATCATCCGCCGCGCCCACGCGTGAAAACAACCGGTCGACCACGCCAATATGCGCCTTTGTGGCCGGCACATGGCTGCCCATCTGCGCCAAAATCGCGATCAACGCGTTCTGCCGCAAAAACGTGGATTTACCCGCCATGTTCGGGCCTGTGACCAGCCACAGCCGCGACCCATCCGATAAATTACTGTTATTCGGCGTGAACGGCCGGTCGCCCGATTGCAATAAGCTGGCTTCCACAACCGGATGCCTGCCAGCCTCAATCTCAAACGCCAGACTATCATCAATGATTGGCCGCACCCATTGCCGCTCGGCCGAGAGTTGCGCCAGACCTAAACTTACATCCAGTTCCGCCATGGCATTCGCGGTATCGCGCAAGCTCTCGTACTTCGCCAATACATCCGCGACCAGCCCGTCGAACAGCTGCATCTCCAGTGATAAGGCCTTGGCTTCTGCCTCACTCAATTTCCGTTCGAGTTCCGAAAGTTCCGTCGTCGAAAACCGGGCGCCAGAGATCAGCGTCTGGCGGTGAATAAACGTCTGATTATAAGGGGGTTGCAGCAGTTTTTCGGCGTGGGAGGGGGTGAGTTCAATATGAAAGCCGATCACATTATTATGCTTCACGCGCAAACTTGGAATTTTGGTTTCCTGCGCATACCGCGCCTGCAACTGCGCGATCAGCTGTTTGCCATCATCCCGCAAACTCACCAGCTCATCGAGGCCGGCATGGTAACCGGGGCGAATGAACCCGCCATCGCGGGCCAGCAGCGGCAAGGTCTCGCGCAGCGCGCCTTTCAGTTTTTCAATCAAGCCATCATGCCCGTTCAGGCGCTGGCTGCTCTCCCGCATCTCCTGCGGCAGGCGCTGTTCGCCCCGTACCGCCAATCCCATTTTCTCCGCAACGTCCAGCGCCGCTGCGATTGCGGCGAGATCACGTGGGCTGCCGCGGCCCAGCGAAAGCCGGGTCAGCGCCCGCGCCATATCCGGCGCCGCGCTCAACAGCGCGCGCAAATTGCCACGCAGTTCCACCGTTTCCACAAACGCATCGATGCGCGAAAGGCGCTGGTTTATCGCATCTACATCGCACAGCGGCATCGAAAGCTGCTCCGCCAGCAAGCGCCCGCCGGCGCTCGAACACGTCATATCGATGGCCGATAAAAGCGAGCCCTTGCGCTCCCCATTCAGGCTTTGCGCGAGTTCCAAATTCCGCCGCGTCGACGCATCGATCATCATCGCCTTCGCGCCAAAACCAAGGCGCGGGCGGCTGAGCATGCTCACCTTCTGCTTTTGCGTGAGTGCCATATAATCAATCAGCACGCCCAGCGCCGCGCCAAGCGCCGGCGTGGTCAAACCAAACCCGTCCAGCGTGCCAACCCCGTAATGCTGCGCCGCCAGCTGCGCGGCATTCGCCGCATCAAACCGCGAATGCGGCAGCTTGGTGATGATATCGGTATAGGCCGCCAGCGCTTCCTGCATATCCGCGCGCGCGGCCAGCTTATCGCTCAGCACCAGTTCCGCCGGCTGTAGGCGGCCAAGAAACGCCGATAAATCGCTAACTTCTTCCACCACCGGCTGGCCCGCCGATAAATCGCACCAGCACGCCGCCATGCTGCCCTGCGCTTCCACCAGCACGGCTAAATAGCTGTTCCCGCGCGCATCTAAAAACTGTTCTTCCGTAAGGGTGCCGGGCGTCATCACCCGCACTACCTGCCGTTCCACCAGCGCCTTGCCGCCGCGCTTCTTGGCCGTTGCCGGGTCTTCCATCTGCTCGGCAATCGCAACGCGCAGGCCGGCTTCAATCAATTTGGGAATATACGCTTCATAGGCATGCACCGGCACGCCGCACATCGGCACGTCTTCGCCCTGTTCCTTGCCGCGCCGCGTCAGCGCCACGTCTAAAATCGGCGCGGCCTTTACGGCATCCTCGAAAAACAATTCATAGAAATCGCCCATGCGGAAAAACAGCAGGCAATCCGCATGCGCATTTTTAAGCGCCCAGTATTGCTGCATCATCGGGGTCTGAGCCGGCTGGGTTTCCGGCAAATCGAAGGCCAGCGCGGCTTGAACTTTGGGCTGATTCATGACACCAACTATTTCACAAAGCTGGCCTTTTTCAAACCATATGGAAATTTGATGGCCAAAAATACGTTATTAGATATCAATCGCTTAGCAACAAATTACATAACCGGAACGACATATGGCCGATTCCAAGGAAGCCGACCGCCAGGCGGAAAACGAACGCCAGGATATTGCGCGCGAAAAGCATACCCAGATCGCCAGGCAAACCCCCGCCCTTCCCCAGAATCTCGGCGGCTGGCTGAGCTTTGCCCGGCGCCTGCCCGACATTTTGCCCTGGACCAAAAAGAAAACCGAAATCCGCAAAGCGGTCGAGGAAATCATTTTCAAGCCCAACGGCTTCCTCACGCTGGGCGTGGAAGTTGAATTCAATCTCATCGATCCGGCCAGCGGCGGCCTGGTGCAGCGCGCCGATGAATTTCTGGCCAAAGGCGCTTTGAACAAAAAACTCCACGCCGAATATTTCCAGTCCATGGCGGAAGTGACCACCGGCATCTGCCACAACGTGCACGATGCCGCCCGCGATCTGGCTGAAAGTTTCACCGGCCTTTCGGCTGTCGCGGATGATATGAATATGGGCCTGGTCACCACCGCCCGCCACCCCACGGCCGACGACCACGACAACAAAATCACCAACCTGCCGCGCTATACGCAGCTGGCCTCGCGCATGCACTGGATGCGCCAGCGCATGATCGTGGGCATGCACGTGCATGTCGGCATGCGCGGGCATCATGATGCCATCCGCTTCAATAATTTTTATATGCACTTCATCCCGCACATCATCGCGCTCTCGGCGTCCTCGCCGTTCTGGCAGGGCGAAGATACGGGCCTGGTTTCCTCGCGCCCCACGGCCTATGAAGCCATTCCAACTTCCGGCCAGCCCTATCCTCTCCATAACTGGGCGGAATTCGAGGAACTGTACTGGAGCCTGCGGGCCTGCGGCGCCATCACGTCGCTCAAGGATTTATGGTGGGATGTGCGACCCTCGCCCAAATACGGCACCCTCGAAATCCGCGCGGCGGATGGCGTCGCCACCCTCGAAGAAACGCTGGCCATCGTGGCCTTCATCCATTTGCTGGGCCACTGGTTCACCGACCATCTGGACTGGCTGGATCAGGTCGCCCGCCCGCCCAACTGGGTGGCGCGCGAAAACAAATGGCGCGCCATGCGCGAAGGCCTGCGGGCCGATCTGGTGGTGACCGCCGCCGGCAAAACCCGGCCCATGATCACGGATATCGAAGACTGGCTTATCAAGCTCCAGCCTTATGCCGAAGCGCTTGGCTACCACGCCTACATGGAAACCTTGCGCAAAATCTGCCAGCTCGGCAACAGCGCCGAACGCCAGCGCCAGGTCTATGCCAAAACCAAAAGCTTCGAAGCGGTGGCGCTTTTCAACTTACGCGAATTCCGCGCGCGGGCGCCGTTGTGGGATGAAGTCACCTATATCCCGCCCCAGCTCGCCAAGCCGAAGCCGCCCGAAAAAGCAGCGGAAAAGGCAGCTGAAAAAACAGCTGAAAAGCCCCCTGAAAACCTGCCGGAAACCGCGTAAACAGCGGCTTTTTTAGCTTATTCCTGAAAGCAATTCGCACGTTGCCAGCCCGTGGCGGAACGCTAAAATCAGCGGCATATTTCATATATACCAGTGAAAGTCATAACTCGTGATCAGCGGCCAATACACCTCCTTCGGGGAATTTACAGACGATATCAAGCAGGCGCGTCTCGCCGGCTTCAAGCTCCAGGGCGTACGCCGCTACTATGATGTTCTGAAGCGTGCGGCGCGCAACGAAGGCAAAACCTTCACGCTGCATATCGTGCCCATCGAAAAAATTAAAGCCGCGGCGCAGCACGACTCCGCCACGCAGGTGGTGCTCGCCAACGATCAGTCCGGCATCACCTTATATCGTTATCCCGATGCGCTGTACGTCACCAAGCAAACAAGCCCCAATATCCCGGATGGCCGCTTATTCTTCGACGATATCTTCAATACCGCCGCCGCGTTTTCCGCCGCCTACCATGCCATGCAGGGCTATGAACCCGCGCTGATCGCCTATGGCAAAAGCTTTGATTACAGCGATCATCACCAGCCGGAACTGGTTAGCCTGTTCGGCCGGACCGCCCTTGCCATTCTGATCAATGCCGATGCGCTGGATGCCACCAACTTTAACGCCGCCAATCTGCAGGCCGCGCAGCAGGGCTACCCGCCGCTCCTGCAGGGTTTGCTGGACCATATGCGCCGCCAGCCCATCGTCAGCACCATCGGTTCCGACGACATGCTGCGCCCCCATGTGCGCGGCGCGCTCATCCTCAACATGCACCGCGACGTGCAGAAACAAAGCGCAGGCCTGATCGCCGATGTGCGGGAACACCACCCCGGCATGCTTTTTTCGCTGCTCACCACCCCGCGCGAAGGCCAGCTCGGCTACCTGCGCGAACACCGCGAATTACAGATGAACGATTATTTACGCAATTTATTGCGCCGTGATGAAATCATCGCGCAGGCCGAGCTCACCCTGCTCACCTTTGGTCTTCGCGATGATATGCACAACGCCATGCAGGCGCGCCCGCTGGAAGACGTACTCCACGCGCCCGCCCGCACACCGCTGGTCGCGCCGACAACCCCCACTGTCATCCGCCCCGCCAGCTGGGGTAAAAAAGATGATGCGCCCGGCCCATAACCACGACCGATAAAATTTTGGTGCCGCGCTTAATGCAGCCGTTGCTGCGTCGCCACAATCATTAGATTTAGTCATACGACTACGTATTATTTATAACAAAAAAGTCGCTTCTCTCTACCCGCTTAACCATAGTTAACCCATTCTTCATTTCATGACACTTAGCGTAAAAGCAGTCGGGGCAAAACATGGCACGCACAATTGCAACAATTGGATACGAAGGCGCGTCAATCAGCGATTTCGTTGCAGCGCTTAAACAGGCAAAAGTCAAAATTGTGATTGATGTCCGCGAACTTCCTCTATCAAGGAAAAAAGGATTCTCGAAAAATCAGTTGGCTGACTTCCTTGTGAGCCAAAACATTCTTTATATTCACTTACGTGGCTTGGGTGACCCGAAGGAAGGGCGAATAGCTGCGCGTGCCGGACAATTTAAACTCTTTGAAAAGATTTTCTCTTCTCACATGAAATCAGAAGTTGCGCAAAGAGATCTGGAAAAAGCCATAGAAATTGTAAATGAAAAATATGCCTGTTTAATGTGTTATGAGGCCGACCACGAAACTTGCCATCGCTCAATCGTTGCGGATCATATCGCTGAAAAGACAGGCTTGACGATCAACCACCTTGCTGTACAGAGTAAAGCTGTTGACCTTGTCATGGCCTAATTCTGGACTTTTAAAGTGTCTGGGTTTGATAAGCTTCAAGAAGCGATAATTCTTGTTAAAGCGGCACCTCAGTTGGGTAAGCAGCATGGGGAGACCGTTTGCTGTGCCGGCATAAATGACAAAGGGCAGTGGGTTAGGCTCTATCCCGTTACCTTTCGAACGCTTGAACAAGCTAAACAGTTTAGTCGTTGGGACAAAATTAAATTTCGCTGTAAGAAACCGGATAATGATCCTCGGCCCGAAAGTCTTCGCGTTGATCATCAATCAATTGAAATTGTTGGCCAGCTAAAACCTAAAGAACGACAAAACATATTATCTAGCCTTGAAATCGCCTCTACAAAAAAGGCCGCCGCCGAAGGCAAGACCCTGGCTCTGATAAGGCCCCGAAATGTACGTTTTTCAATTGAGAAAAAGCCAGATGTCGAATTAAAAGAAGAACAAGAAAGATTTCAAGCTTTTGCAAATCAACCCAATTTATTTAGCTCAACTCTCATTCCCTATTCGCCCTCTCCCTACAAATTTATATATGAATATGAAACCGATGATGGATCCAGGACGGGTACCTGCCAAGATTGGGAAACTGACGCTACTTTTTTTAATCAGAGCAGACGCTATGGTGAAACAGAAGCGCTTAAATTCATGGAGCGTATGTTTGGTAAAGAATACCCAGAAAAGGGTATGGTCTTCGCAATGGGCACCCATTCGTTGTACCCGCATATTTGGCTTATCAATGGTGTAATTAGACTGGATGAGTTTACACAAATGAGTCTTGCGCTTTAGCGCGCAATAAAAAAGGCGGGCCGAAGCCCGCCTTTTTCACAATGAATACCCAAGAAATTACTTGAGCTCGACCTTGCCGCCAGCGGCTTCGATCTGCTTCTTGAACTTCTCGGCATCGGCCTTGGAGAGGCCTTCCTTGACGGTCTTCGGTGCGCCTTCGACCAGATCCTTGGCTTCCTTGAGGCCGAGGTTGGTGATCGCGCGCACTTCCTTGATCACGTTGATCTTGTTGGCGCCGCCATCGGTGAGAACCAGCGTGAACTCGGTCTGCTCTTCGCCAGCCGGAGCCGCAGCACCCGCGCCGCCAGCCGCCGCAACGGCAACCGGAGCAGCAGCGGAAACGCCCCACTTCTCTTCGAGCATCTTGGAGAGTTCAGCCGCTTCCAGCACGGTCAGACCCGACAGATCTTCAACAATTTTTTCTAACTTCGACATTGTGTTCTCCTAGTTAAGTAAAAGTGAATTAAACCAGTTACGACGCTTGTTTGGCTTTGGCTGCCATCACCCGGGCCAACTGGCCGGCGGGCGCTTGCAGCACACCCGCAATGCGGGTCGCCGGCGTCTGGATCATGCCCACGAGTTTCGCGCGCAATTCATTGAGCGACGGCAGGGTGGCCAGCGTTTTTAACGCGTTCCCATCCAGCATTTGCCCATTGAGATTGGCGGAAAGCAGCTTGAACTTGTCATTGCCCTTGGCGAATTCCACCAGAGCTTTGGCAATGGCCACCGGTTCCTTGGCATACGCCAAAGCCGTGGGGCCTTTCATAAACTGCGTCAGACCTTCGAAAGGCGTGTCTTTGAGCGCGATCTTCACCAGCGTGTTCTTGCCCACGCGGTAGCCCGCTTCAGCGGCGCGAATTTTATTGCGCAGCTTGACGGTATCACCCGCATTCAGGCCAGACGACTGCACCACAACGGTGAAGCTCTGCTCCGACAGCATCTTTTTGAGGTCGTCAACCGTCTCGGACTTGACCGTTCGATTACGATTCATGATGCCTCCATCACATTTGTTAACGAACAGGTGAACCAGCTTTCGCCAATCCACCCAACCATTCCGTTCCAAACTGGAGAAGGCCTTCGTACCTTTAACAGTACGGAAAACTTTTCCCCCGCTTCTGCGCTGGCCTTTAAAAGTTTAAACCCGAAAGGGTGCCAACGGTCTTGGAAACGGCTTTTAAACAAACAACGGTCGCCCGTTATTTATTTAAACTTCTTACCCCGTATGCCCCGGCGAAAGCCGGGGCCCATGGGGCCGCTGGAGAGATGGGCCCCGTTTTTCAACGGGGCGTACCCTCAAGCTAATTACGCGACCTGCGCCACCAGCTGCGGCACATCCAGCTTCACGCCGGGGCCCATGGTGGACGAGATCGAAACTTTCTGAATGAACGTGCCCTTGCTCGAAGCCGGCTTGGCTTTTGCCACCGCGCTCACGAACGCTTTCACGTTTTCAACCAATTGCTGCTCGGTGAAGTTGGCTTTGCCAACACCCGCCTGAATGATGCCCGCCTTTTCAACGCGGAATTCAATCGAGCCCGACTTCGCGCTTTTCACGGCTTCCGCCACGTTGGGCGTCACGGTGCCCAGCTTCGGGTTCGGCATCAGACCACGGGGGCCCAGCACCTTACCCAGCTTACCCACGATCACCATGGTATCGGGCGCCGCGATCACGCGGTCGAAACCCATTTCGCCCTTTTCAATCAGTTCAGCGAGATCTTCCGCACCGACGAATTCCGCGCCGGCGGCTTTCGCCTGCGCCGCTTTGTCGCCCTTGGCGAACACGGCCACGCGCACCGACTTGCCCGTGCCATGCGGCAATTGCACCATGCCGCGCACGTTCTGGTCGTTCTGCTTCGGGTCAACGCCGAGGTTCATCGCGATATCGATGGTCTCGTTGAATTTCGCGTTGGCGTTCGCCTTCACGAATTTAATGGCGTCATCGAGGGTGGAAAGGCCCTTCGGGGCTTTTTCATTGATCTTGTTGATACGTTTGCCGGTCATGTTCCTGATCCTTATTTCTTGGCGGCGCCGTTGACGGTCACGCCCATCGAGCGCGCACTGCCAATCACCTGCTGCATGGCCGATTCAATGGTCGGGCTGTTGAGGTCCGGCATCTTGATCTTGGCGATTTCACGCACCTGATCCATGGTGATCGAGCCGGCCACTTGCATGCCCGTCGTCGATGCGCCCTTGTCGATCTTGGCGGCTTTCTTGATGAAATAGCTGTTGGGCGGGGTCTTGATCACGAAGGTGAAGCTGCGGTCGGAGAACGCGCTGATCACCACCGGAATGGGCATGCCCTTTTCCATGCTCTGCGTCTTGGCATTGAACTGCTTGCAGAATTCCATGATGTTGAGGCCTTTTTGACCCAGCGCCGGGCCAATCGGGGGCGACGGGTTCGCAGCGCCAGCCGGCACCTGCAACTTGATAAAGCCAATTACTTCTTTTGCCATTCTAAACTCCAAAACAAACGGCACGGCATGCGCGAAGCACGCCGCCGTCATTCCAACTTTTCAGCTTCAGAGGAAAAACCTTTAAAGCCCTGAACCCACTCGCCTTAGACGAGGAGCGCCGTGGTACAGCCATTCCGCAGGGCTATTGATAAGAACGCGGAACCAGCCTCCCACAACTATGGGGGTGTTTTTAGCTGTCGGCCCCCAGCATGTAAAGCCCAATTATTCCCCTCCCGGAGGGAGGGGAATAATTGGGCT
>JBEHYA010000017.1:0-26464 GCA_048498415.1 Pseudomonadota bacterium | reverse complement strand
CTCCACCGGCCTTCACGGCGCCAACCGCCTGGCCAGCAATTCGCTGCTGGAAGCCTTGGTTTACGCCGAAATTATCGCCAAAGACTTGCTAGATCACCCCTCCCTTCGGGAGGGGCAGGGGGCGGGCAATCCTATCCCTAATGAAAACTGGCAGCCCTATACCGGCGATGACAGCGCCGCGCGCCTTGAACTCCGCCGTAAAATGTTCGATCAATGCGGCCTTGTGCGCGATGAAAAAAATCTGACAGCGCTGCTGGGTTATCTCGCCGATCAATCCGCCGCGCCCGCCGGCCCCACACTCCGCGCCATGCGCCTTGTCGCGGGTCTTCTCACCTTCATGGCGCTGAACCGTAAGGAAAGCCGCGGCAGTCACAGCCGCGCCGATTTCCCCGGTCAACTCGCGCCAGCGCATCAGCGCATCACCGTCAACCAGTTCAAACAACAGCTTGAAGAACGCTATGGAAAAATCTGGCATTCCTGAAATCGCCGATGATGTTTTGCGCCCCATCGTCGCCGCGGCACTCCGTGAAGATATGGGCGCGGGCGATATCACCTCGCAGCTCACCATCGCAGCTGATAGCCGCAGTTCCTGCGTGCTCGCCGCGCGCGAAGTGGGCGTTTTAAGCGGGTTATCGCTTGCCCGCCTTGCTTTTTTAGAGGCCGATAAAACCATTCAATTCACCGCTTTGAAACGCGATGGCGATAGCTTGGCAAAAGGCGATGTAATCGCGCGCATTACTGGTTCTACGCGCGGCATTCTGCTGGGTGAACGCATCGCGCTGAATTTTTTATCGCACCTCTCGGGCATTGCCAGCCTTACACAAAAATTTGTGCGCGAGGTGCAGGGCACCAAAACCACGGTGGTCGATACGCGCAAAACCATTCCCGGGTTACGGCTTCTCCAGAAATACGCCGTGCGCTGCGGGGGCGGGGGCAATCACCGCTTCGATCTCGGCGATGCGATTTTGATCAAGGATAATCACGTCGCCGCCGCCGGTTCCGTTCTCAAGGCTGTGCAGCTGGCGGTGAAGGGTGCCAACGGAAAACGTGTGGAAGTGGAGGTCGACCGCTTTGAGCAGATCGATGAAGCGCTTCAGGGCGGCGCCCACATCATCATGCTCGATAACTTTTCGCTTGCCGATATGCGCCGGGCGGTTGCCCATATTGGTACAAAAGCCAAAATCGAAGCTTCCGGGGGCGTAAACCTGCAAACCATCCGGGGAATTGCCGAAACGGGCGTGGATATCATTTCGGTTGGACAATTAACCCACAGTGCTGCGGCTCTCGATATTGGTCTCGATTTCGAAAAAAGTGTCTAAAAGGACACGGGGGGCGGGGTGCATGAATCGCGTCCAGCCGACGCGCCACGCGCCATCTTCTTGTTAAGTTTTTATCAACTTTAACCCTTCTTAATAATTCATTGCCGTAACAGATAAACCGAATCAAACGTGGTTCGGTGCGTTCCGGGAGTTAAGGGGAATTGGGTTATCCGTTTGATATGAAACGCAACGCATCTGCATCCGCATCGTCCACCCGCATGCGTGCCCGGCTTATGGCTGTGTGCATAACTTTGCTCTGCGCGTTTTCGATCGCTTCCTGCAGCTTGCCCGGCCCCGATATCGAAAAGCAGCAGATGCCCTCCGACATCGATGTCAAACCGCCGAATGTGCCCAAAGGGGAAGAGACGGTGCGCGGGAATGATGACCCGCCGGTCGTCAAGTTGCAGCTCGAAAAATCTTTGCGCCAGACCAACCTGCGCGAAGCCGAAGAACTACCCAGCACGATCCAGATCGGCAAAACGAATTTGAACAACGTGCCGGTCATGACCGCGTTGCAGGCGGTGCTGGCCGATAGCGACATCACCGTGCTGTGGGAAAGCCCGGAACTGCAAAACCGCCCGGTAACATTGATGAATTTGAAAGGCCCGCTGCCCATCGTGGTGAGCCGCGTCTGCCGCGCCGCCAAGATTTTATGCGCCTACCGCAACGGCGCTTTGGAAGTCATGAATACCGATACCTTCGTGATCGCCATCCCCGCGATTGCCGCGAATGTCGCCGGTGGCAGCGGCGGATCGGCGGGTAGCGTCACCTCCAGCACCAGCAATTCGATTGCGGATGCCATCGGCACGCTGGTGGGCGGCAAGGTCACGATGGACAGTTCGGGCGGCACGCTGATTTACACCGCCGATGCCGAAGGCCACGAACGCGTGCAGAGTTATCTTGAAGAACTGCGCAACGGCCGACCGCTCATTGTGCTCCAGCTCAACATCTGGGAAGTGCAGCTGGAAAACAACCGCGAAGTCGGCATCAACTGGTCGCAGCTGATCCCGCCTGATATCGGCGGCCTGCGCCAGAACGCGCTGATCAACTCCATTTCCAACGTGAAAAGCGTAGCGACCGGCGAAGGCATCAGCCTGGGCGCCGTGTTCTCCGGCTATATCGATGCCAACACGCTGGTGGGCTTCCTTTCCAAGCAGGGCAAGGTCCAGAACATTAGCAGCCCGCAAATGACATTTGTGTCGGGCACCAGCGCCAAGTTTGAAATCGGCGGCAACCAGCGTTACGTGGCGCAGATCGGCACGCAGAACACTATTTCCGGCACCAGCACCACGGCGAATTCGGTCGTGACCACGGATGAACTGAAAACCGGCCTCACCATTTCCGCCACCGGCACCTATGAAAGCGGCGTGGTGTTCGCCACTATGGAACTCAAAACATCCGATCTGGTGCAGTTCCAGGAATTCCCCACCGGCAGCGTGAACCTGAAACTGCCGCAGACCACCGACCGCACCGTGCAGACCGTGCTGCGCGTGCGCCCGGGTGACAATCTGGTGCTCGCCGGCCTCAAGAAATCCAACGACACGCGCAACCGCGAAGGCCTGCCCACGTTCATTGCCGGCGATATTCCCATGTCGGGCTCGAATGATTCCATCACCAGCGAACTCGTGATCCTGGTGCGTCCTTCGGTTGTCTTCTTCAGCGACCGCGAAAGCGCCGATATCAAGGCCGGCCAGCTGCCCAAAACCAGCACGCGCGAAAATCCAAATGCCGAGCAGGTAAAAGCGCCGGTGGCGCCGCCTGCGCCGGAACCCCCGCGTCCGCCCAGCCCGCTGCAGAACGAATTCGGCGGGATCGTCAAAATGTATGAAGATACCGACGCCCCTTTACCCGCGCCGCAGGCGCCGCGCCCCTCGCCACTGCCAACGGCCACCGCGCCGGGCGTGCCGGAAAACATCCGACCGAATGGAGGCCATCCATAGTACGCGGCCTCGCATCCCTGCTTGTGATTGCTCTGTTGTGCGCCCCGGCGGTTGCCGCGGCGCAAACGCGCAATGCCGCCTTCACCAATCCCGCGGCCGCGCGCGCGCCTTCGGGTGACGGCAAATCGAATAATACGCCCATCGTGCTCGCCGCCGACCCCCCGCAGGTCGATGCCGGCGAAACGCTGGTGAATGTGGCCCGCCGCGTCACCGTCTTTTTCTATAATGGCTTCCGTTCCGCGGTGGATATCGGCGAGCTGTCAGTGAATGCCGATGGCAACGTGCGCGCCAAAGTGGTCAGCAACGACTGCGCCACGCTGAAAAAACTCCCCGCCAGCGACCGCTGCTCGGTGGCGCTTGAAGTGGTGCCCACCAGCCCGGGCCCGTGGTCGGTGGAACTGCTACTCAACCACTCCGGCCAGGGCCGCATCGTGCGCGCCGAAGTGAACGGCAGCACGCTGGGCAAAGCCGATGAAAAATCCGAAGGCCTTGCCATCAGTAAAAAAATCGCCGCGCCGCTCGATTTCGGTGAAGTCAGCGCCGCCCAGGATGCCGCGACGCGCACCATGCTGATTGAAAACGACAGCAGCGAGCCGCTCGGCATCGATGATATCGACCTGATCAGCAACCCGCAGCAGGGCCTGTCCTTGCGCGAGGGCGGCTGCAAAGCCAAAGACACGCTGAAGCCGGGCGAATCCTGCCCCATCACCATCATCTGGCAGCCCGGCAACACCATGATTTTGGCCACCGATCTGATCGTGCATCACAACGGCAATCTGGGCTTTGTGGTCGTGCCCATTCGCGGCCATTCCAAGCTGGCGGAAGGCGCCACGCCGGCCACCCCGGCAACGGCCGGCAATGGCCCCATTCTTAATCCCGCAACAAGCGATAAAACCACCAAAACCACTACTGCCAGCCTCGCCGATTCCGTTTCGCAAACGCTCAAAACGTTGCCGCCGCCCACCCCGCAGGAAATTGCGCAAACCCTGCCGCCCATTCGCGTGCAAAAACCGGCACCCGTCGCCGTGCCGGATACCAGCGTAGTCAGCGCGCCGCAATATGTTCTGCCCATTCGCCTGATTGGCATCGTTGGCGGCCGCGCGATTATCGGCATGGATAACGAAGCACCGGTGGTGGTCGGCCTTGGCGATACCACGCAGGTCGATGGCCAAGACATCGAACTTCTACAGCTCGATGGCACGCGCGCGGTATTGAATATTTCCGGCGTGCGCAAAGAACTGCGCCTGCGTAACGCGCCCTCCTATATGCAAAGCAAGAATACAGGCCTGACCACGGGCGGCACCGGGTCGGGCAGCAGTAACGGCAGCACCAATGGCTCTTCCAGCGAAGGCCAGCAGCCGGCCGCGCCGGGCGTGCCGACCATGTCGCCCGCCACCAGCCTGGGTGCCGGCGCATCCACGCTCTCGACGACGTCGGGGGTTGTAGGCGGGGTTACGGGTTCGTCCATCAGCGGGCCGGCGGTGCAGGCCATGCCACTCAGCGCTGCCGATCCTAAATCCGTTCAAGCCCAAGTAAATTAAGGCTTTTTTCCTTCAAAAGGGTTAGCCCATCTTAATCTTTTTTTGAGGATACCCGCCCTAAAAATAGAGGAGGCATCTCTGGGCCTTTTCCGCCCGGAGCCATGCCCGTTTGGGCCTCGCAATGGATGATATCGTAACACCACAAACGCCAGCCACCCCCACGCCGCCGGCGGCGGGCGGCCCCACCGTGGCCGAACCGGAAATCCGTTTCACCCTGCAGCCGCGCCATTACGATATGGCGTTGGCCGAACAGGCCGTGCACCGCGCCCGCGGCCGTCACTTGTCGGTCGAAGATATTTTAAAGCGCAACGGCTTCCAGCTGGAAGAAGCCAAGAATAAAACCCGCGGCGGCACGCAACGCCGCGACCTCAACATGCAAAACTTGCGTTTGTATGTGCCGTCGTCCCTGCAGGCGGCGATGGGGATCTGCCTTCTCGATCTCAAAGACGGTGTGCTGCGTGTTGCCACCGGCGACCGTTTCGAAGAAAACGAACTCGAACGTATCGTGCTCGCGTTAAAACGCGGCAACTGCATGGTCGAGAAAGTTGAAATCGAACCGTGGGACCGCGCCGAACTTGCCCGCCTGATGCGCGAGCAAACCGAAGTCGCCAACGAACGTCTCATCCGCTTATTCGCCACGCTCTCCCGCGATGCCGATAACGCGATGATGATCGAACAGGCGCTCAATGATATTCTCGCCGAAGCCCTGCAAACCCGCACTTCCGATATTCACTTGACCCTGCAGGAAGACGATGCCCGCTGCTGGATCCGTTACCGCGTCGACGGCGATTTGGTCTACAAGCATCTCATTCCCAACCGCGTCATGGCGCCGATCGTCACGCGTATTAAAACCGATAGTAAAATGGACGCCGCGGATCGCCAGCATCCGCAAGACGGCCGTCTCGCTTTCGAATGGCAAGGCCGCATGATCGACGTGCGCGTCGCCTCCATGCCGGTTGCGCCGGCGGGCGAAAAAATTACCATGCGTTTGCTCGACCGCGATAACCTGCGCACCTTCGATGAACTGTTCGCGCATTCGCCCGTCGTCTCCAAGCGCATCCGCCGCGTGGTGCATGGCCACGTCAAAGACGGCGGTCTCATCGTGGTCTCCGGTCCTACCGGCTCCGGTAAATCAACAACGCTTTACGGTATCATTCAGGAAATCGACCGCACCGCCAAAGCCGTGTACTCGGTGGAAAGCCCGGTCGAATACGATATGCCGCTGGTCGACCAAACCTCCGTGTCCGACCACTCGAACGTCTCCATCGCCGACATGATCCGCGCGCTCATGCGTCACGATCCCGACATCATCATCATCGGTGAAATGCGCGACAGCGAGACGGTGGAAGCGGCGCTGCGCGCCACGGAATCCGGCCACTTGGTCATCACCACCGTCCACGCCGTCAACGCGCTGCACGTCATCGACCGTATCGATGGTTTCTTGTCTTCCGCCTACCGCACCAGCGGTCTTTATATTTTAGGCCACGCGCTCATCGGCTCGCTCTCGCAGCGCTTGGTCAAAACCGTCTGCCCCGCCTGCCACCAGCAGCACAGCGCCATCAGCGTCTATGCCGATACCAACAAGTGCGAAGATATCGGCGTCGCCCCCGACGACATGGTGGCGGTGGCCGACCGCAAAGGCTGCGATCTGTGCAACCACACCGGCTTCCTTGGCCGTGCGCTGGCATTGGAAGCCCTGTTCCCGCCCGATGACCAGGCCAGCAAGCGCGCCGTCACGGAAATGATTTTGTCCAACGTCACCAACTCCATCGTCGACGTGCCCGGCACCTTCTATATGCCGCGCGAACAATCCATCCGCGATCTCCTGCGCCGCCGCATCATCGATGCGCATATGGGCGCCGCATTGATGGTGGAAGAACTCGCATCCAAGGCGGGTCGTCGATGAAGCTGTGGATCGCTAAATACGCCATGACGCTTCCCGGCGGCATCACGAGCGTGGTGGAAGACGACTATTACCTGCCCACCGCCGACGACGTGCGCCGCGTGCTGCGCAGCAAAGGCCTGTGGCCGATTTCCATTAAAGAACGCAAGCCGCCCATGTTCGAATGGATGGATGTGCGCTCCGCCCAGTGGCAGATCCAGCTGCTACGCGCACTGCGTTTCCAGTCGGTCACAACATCCGCTGGTACCGCGCTCCTCAACCTGATTGAAGGCGAAACCGATACGCGGCGCCGCATCGCGTTCCTGCCCACCCGCTCGGTGCTGCGCGGCGGTGGTTCGTTCTCGGAAGCTTTAAAACGCCTTCGCCTACTCGATGCCGCGACCATGGCCATTATTATCGCCGGCGAACGCGGCGGCGATCTGAAGGGCGTTATCGTGCACGCTATTCAGCATGTGGAAGAGAAGGGCAAGCAGATGAAGATCGTGATGGCGGCGCTCAGCTGGCTGTCCTTCGATATTTTCTCGATCATCTCCACCATTTTCGGCGCGCAGTTCACCTTTATCCCGATGCTGAAAAACATGCCGAAGTCGAATACCGACCCGGAAGCCGGCATCAAGTTCGATCACGCCCTCAAGGTCGTGAGCATAATCAACTATTCGCTTATGATTTTGACGACCGGCGGCGTCGCCATCGTCGTGGCGCTCGCCATGGTCTTCTGGCAGAACAAGGACAAGCCCGACCATTACGCCTCCCGCATGGTGGCCAAGATCCCCATCATCAGTTCGTATTTACGCGACTCGAACATGCACGATACCTGCGCCCTTATGGCGCGCCTGTTGCGTGGCAAGGTGCCGCTGGATGAATCCATTAAAATCATCATCGAAACGTCGATCGAACCGTCGACCCGCGGCTATTGGCAAAAATGCCAGGAACGCATCATGGCCGGTATCGATACCGCCAAAGCCATGGCGCGCGAGCCCTTGACCCGCGCCGAACAGGACCAGATTCGCAGTATTCAATCCCTCGATCAGCTCGTCGAAGTCTTCGACGGCATCGCCGATGAACGTCAGGGCGCCGCTAAAACCGGGCAGAAAAAGATCATGATGTGCGGCCTCGTTTTGACCATGGCTCTTTTCGGCGCGGTCGTGCTCACCATGATCTATTTGCTTTCCTTGCAAAACCAAGGTTTCATGGATGGCCTCAAGGATATGCGGGCACACTAAATGGCCACAACCGTTCTCACCAGCCGGGAGGCCGCTCCCGGCGAGTCAGCAATCAGCGCCAGCGAAGAGCTGCTCGCGCAGACTTTCTATTTTCCCAACGACCTGATCGGCGGCTCATGCCCGCAGGTGAAGGGCGAAGAAGAAATGCTCGCCTGGAACGCCGCCGCGGAAGCCTGCGACAGCGAGCGCGTGCATTTTGTCTGGCGCGTGCATGAAGGCCGCGTGTGGTATCTGGCCGTGCGCTCCGCCGATATGGCCAGCCATGCCACTTCCTGGTGCCCGTTTGCCTCGCTGCTGCCCGGCACGCAGGACGCGCATCTGCCGCCCGTGATTTATACCTATTATACGGAAGAAGCCGCGATCATGATGGCGGTGGAGCAGGATAACCTGCAGGTCATCCGCGGCACCACGTCCATCATCCGCGCCAAGGCCGAACGCATCGCGCGTGAAATCGGCAACGTCGAAATCGTCGATCTGGTGCCCGATTCAATCGTCAAGCTCAAGCCGATGGATTGGGAATCGCTTTCCCTCCTCGAAAACCGCGCGCGGCGTTTCTTCGCCTTCGCGCTGGTGATGACGGCCATCGCGGTGACGGCCGTCTCGTTCTTCATCTGGTTCAGCGCGTCGGTGGCGCAGCTCACCTATAAGGCCGATCTCTCCATGCTGGCGCGGCGCACCAACGATAGCGTCATGCAGCTGCAGCAGAACGCGCAGATTTTGCGCACCTCCGAATTCCGCGAACAGGTGGCGGGCTTCGCCACGCTTAATGAAAAACTGGTCGGCGTGAACGGGTGGCTGCGCCGGTACAGCATTGAAAACGGCCAGGTGAAATGGTGGGCCACCGTGCCCGATAACCTCACCTCCGACCGCATTCAGGAACTGGGCGCCCAATCCATTGAAATGTCGCCGGAAGGCAACGTGATCGCCAACGCCAAAGACGCCGTGGTGCGCAAGGTGCGGCGATGAAACTGGACCTTAAAAACTTCAAGGACGAACTCAAGAACATCAAGCTCGACAGCTTTTTAAAGCTGGATGTCGATAAACTGAAGGCCATGATCCCGCAGAAAAAAGCGGATGACGCCAAGGGCACACAGGCCACCGCGTCCAAAGGCCCCGGCCTGCAATTGCCGAAAAGCCTGCAGCTGGGCCTGCGCTTCAATGAAATGTCGCGCTATCTTTCCAATAACGCGCTGTTCGAAAAAGCGGTTACGTCGTTCGATCGCTCGGCTTTGATCGTGGTGGGTGTCGCCTGGCTGGTGGCGGCGGCCATGATGGGCCTTACCTTCATGAGCGTGAAGCAGGCCTCCGATCTGAAAATGAAAGTCACCACCGCGCAGGCACTTGAACCCTTCCTGCCCAAAATCAACCGCGTGCCGCTCAACCGGGATCAATATGCGCCGCTGGTGGAACGCCTCAAGAAACAGTTCCCCGAAGTGCAGTTTGAAGTCAGCACGCGTCCGGCGCTGCGCGTTTTTAGCAACAACAGCGAACAATTTGTGACCTGGCTGAACGCCATCAGTTATACGGATTCCATGGTCCCGGCCATTCGCTGGTCGATGGTCGCCTTCTGCGTGGGCATTGAATGCCCCACCGATAATGTGATGTCTGCTGAATTAACGGCAGAAACCATCAATATATCGCAGCCGGAAGGGTCACCGGTTAATTAAGGGCAGGGGGCCCAAACAGCCCTCCGGTACCGAATCAACCCACCTTAAATGCCCTTTTGCGCCGAAGCGCTTATGGTAAGATTTGATTAATAATCAAAACCTAAACTCACCCGGTACTGCGTAAGTACTTTTAAATTCGGAGAAAATCGCATGTCCACCACTGTCCAGCCGCGTTTAAACAATAAGGCGGGCATTGCCATTGGTCCGATTCTTTTCGTCGTGGCTATTTTAGCAATTTTGGCAACCGCGATCGCCGCGGGCTCCAGCACCTTCGCGACCAGCTCCGGCCAGGAAACCAACCGCACCAACGCCGCTTCCATGATCCAGATCGGCATGAATTTAAAACTGGGTATGGATCGTCTGGTCGCCATCGGCCTTCCCATCGCGAATGTGGACATCAACGCATCGAACACCACCGGCAACAACGCGTTCTTCTCACCGCTGGGTGGCGGCCTGGTGCCGCCGTCTTCCGCGCTGTCTTCGTCGGGTTCCGATGCCTGGATTTACACCTGGGGCAACGTAACCGGTCTGGGTAACGACAGCCTGCAGGAACGCGTGGCTTTCCTTAAAGTGAACTCCGGTGTATGCGATCAGATCAATGCGCAGGTTGGCACCACCACGCCCACGGGCCTCGATATCGGCGCCATTTCCAATTCAGTCAACTTCACTAACTGGCCCACGGGTCTGCGTGGCAAGATGACTGGCTGCGTGGTCAATACCAACAGCGGCACGGTTGACTACTTCTATCAAGTTCTTGCGATCCAATAAGACAACAGGGGGCACACGGTGCGTTCATCCAACAATCAGGCGGGTATTGCGATTGGCCCAATTCTTTTCGTCGTCGCGATCTTAGCCATTTTGGCAACCGCGATCGCCGCGGGCTCCAGCACCTTCGCGACCAGCTCCGGCCAGGAAACCAACCGCACCAACGCCGCTTCCATGATCCAGATCGGCATGAATTTAAAACTGGGTATGGACCGTCTGGTTGCTATCGGCCTTCCTGTGGCGAATGTTGATATCAACGCATCGAACACCACCGGCAACAACGCGTTCTTCTCACCGCTGGGTGGCGGCCTGGTGCCGCCGTCTTCTGCGCTGTCTTCGTCGGGTTCCGATGCCTGGATTTACACCTGGGGTAACGTGACCGGTCTGGGTAATGACAGCCTGCAGGAACGCGTGGCTTTCCTTAAAGTGAACCCCGGCGTCTGCGATCAGATCAATGCGCAGGTTGGCACCACCACACCTGGCAGCCTCGATATCGGCGCCATTTCCAACACCACCAATTTCAGCAACTGGCCATCGGGCCTGACCGGCAAGATGACCGGCTGCCTGGTCAATGGCAACGGTTCGGTCGGCGGCGACTTCTTCTACCAGGTCCTCTCCGTCCAATAATTTCCTGCATAATTTGTGCTGTTTTATGCCTTCTTTTGCAGGCCTCTGAATCATTATTCCCGAAAGTAACTCTGGGCTTGCGAGGGCGTGCGTTTTAGTCCATAAAGCGGGCCCCGCATACGGCCTGGGTGATTTGCCCCGCCGGCGCGTCATCCGCATCCCTTCGTGAAAGGTCATTCCCGTTTTATGGATAATATCCTGTCAGGTAAAAAAGTCTGTATTTTGGTCGCCAGCGGCTTTGCCGAGCAATCCTTCAGCACCGTTCAGAAAAAACTCCTATCGGTCGGCGCCACCATCAAAACCATCGCTCCCGATAACGGCCTCGCCCATGGGTGGCTGGATGAATCCTGGGGCCACTATTTCCCGGTCGATACGCATATTGGCGAAGCCATGGGTTCCGACTACGACCGTTTAATCGTCATCGGCGGCGCCCGCGGCGTCGAAAAGCTCAAGGCCAATCTGCATACCCGCCGTATCCTGCGTCATTTCTTCGACTCGCGTAAACCCATGGTCGCCATGGAAGAAGCGATTGAACTTCTCACCCTCTGCGACCATCTGAACGGTCTGGAAGTGGCCGCGCCTGCGCTGCTGGTGCAAACCATGAAAAACGCCGGCGCCATTGTGTCGGGCAACGATGCCACCATCGACGGCCACCTGCTTACCTTCGCCCATTTAAACGGCGACGACTGGCAGGAAACCATCGTGCAGCATCTCGCCGAAGAGCCGGCGGAACAGCAGCAGGCGGCTTAAAAACTATACGTACGTACCGGCGAAAGCCGGTACCCAGTTTTGTATCCAATAATCGAACTGGATTCCGGCTTACGCCGGAATGTTCACGCTTATTTGTTTATGAGCGTCTCTTTCCTCAGCGCCACAAACACGCCCGCCAGCGCGGCGCTCAAAACCAAAATCGCATTGCCCTGATGCAGCACGGCCAGCACGATATCCACGCCGCTGAGCAGCGTGGCAATCCCCAGCATCAACTGCAGCAGGGGCAGGGCAATCAGCGCGCCGCCAATCTTCGCCGCGCCGCGCTTGTGTAAACGCAGGCCCAGCGCAATCGCCGTAAACGCAGTGCCAATCGCCAGCCAGCGATGCGCAAACTGCACCGCCGCCGGGTTATGCAGGAAATTCCGCCACCACGGTTCCTGCGCCAGCGCATCGCTTGGCAAAAACGCGCCGTTCATCAGGGGAAACGTATTGTAAATCTTGCCCGCATCCAGCCCGGCCGTCAGCGCGCCCCAGGTAATGGTAACGGCCGCCAGGAAAAGCGTAATAACCGCATGGCGCTTCAGGCAAAAGCTGGTGGCGCTCAGCAGCGGCATGGCTTTCAGGCGCATGACCTGCCACAACAAAAAGCAGTATACGAAAAGGGCAAGATCCAGGTGCATGGCCAGCTTGCCGGCATCCACCGCCGCCATGCCGGGCTGCAATCCGCTTTTGACCATGATCCAGCCAACCAATCCCTGCAGCCCGCCCAGCAGCAGTCCCACGATCAAAGGCAGCTTGAAACCCGCGGGAATTTTCCCGCGCGGCCAGAACACCAGCAGCGGCAGCGCGTAGACCAGTCCGATCAGCCGGCCCCATAAACGATGCAGCCATTCCCAGAAAAAGATGTTTTTGAATTCCGGCAACGTCATGCCCGCATTGATCGCATGGTATTGGGGCGTGGCTTTATACAGCGAAAACGCATGCTCCCACGCGGCGTCATTTAATGGCGGCAGCGCGCCCTTCACGGGTTGCCATTCGGTAATCGAAAGCCCGGATTCGGTCAGCCGCGTAATGGCGCCTATAATCGCCATCGCAAAAATCATGGCGCAGCATACCAGCAGCCATATCACAAGCGCGCGTGACGGAGGGGCGCTTGGCGCGGCGGCGCGTGGGTTGGGTGCGAGCATGGGCGAGAATTACTGGGGCTTAACGACAAGTTCCGGCGCGATGTCCGGCGGGGGCGGGGCCAGCGTGATTTTATCGGCAACCTTCACCTGGTCCTGTTCGAACAGCACCGCCGCATGCCATAGCAAATCCAGCGCGGAACGCAGGCCGTCATCGCTGCGGTCTAGGGCTATGCGCACCGCCGCGCTGCGCAGCGTAAGCAGGGTAAGTTCATGGCCATCAAAGCGGTCGCGCTGCTGCAAAAGGGTGGCCAGTGCCCGTAACGCGTCGTTGCGTTTTTCCGGCTCTTCCCGCAGCGCCTTGCGCAGGTTGTAAATGGCTTTGGCGAGGGGCTGGTTAAAGTTGCGCTCCGGCAGGGTAATCGAAACCACGTCGCTGGAAGCCTCGCGTTTATCTTCATCCACGGCCTGAATTTCAACCGTTACCGGCTGGCCGGCCAGGGGGGAGGCCGTCAAATCCATCTCGCCATCCCAGTTGATGGTTTTCTGGGTGAGTAGCCAGGCCGGCACGTCGCGCACGTCTTTTTCCGTATTCAATCCGTTCATTTTTACGATCGGCATGATATGCACCTGCAGGGTGCGCAGCGGCGTGGACGCTTCCACCTTGAAGGCCATGGAAAGCCGGCCGCGTTCGCCCGCCGACGGCTGGCGCACCCACTGGATGGCCGGCGCCGATAGCGTCGCGTTATTATTTTTGCCGCCCGCCGAAGCAAGCGTGCCGGTGACATCCATCGGCGTTTCGGCATCGCGGTCGTGCAGGTAGGAGGCAATACCCGCCAGTGCCGCAAGGAGCACCACGATGATCACAATGGAATGATTGCCGCTCTTCATCAGAAACCTTGGTTATGGAAGCCGCACCCGCCCATGTTCCCATGGCATATGCTGCTCAATCGTTAATCCGGGGCGTACAGACTGCTGGCCGCCGCATTGCTCGGAATTATAGCATGGCGCCATGGCGGCGCCATAGGGGCCTGCGCGAAATATAGTAATCAAATCATTAGCTTGGAATTGTGGCCGTTCCTTGTCGGGGCACGGCGTATCAGGGATTATACGTGCCCGGCGGGTCGGTGCGGGCATCTGGATACCTATTATCATACCCCTGCGGGTCGACATCCGGCGCCGGTTCCATCATCGAGGCCCGTTTGCCGCAGGCGCTTAAGCTCAGCAGCACCACCAGTAAGCACAGCATATGCTTCATAGGAACCTCTTGCGCGCGGCTGCAATCGCTTCTTTTACCCGCGCTGGCGCCGTGCCGCCCAGGCTTGTGCGGCTTGCCATGCTGGCTTCCACGCTCAACACATCAAATACGCCCTTGGTAATCGCGGGGTTGATGCGCTGCATATCGGCCAGCGGCAGTTCATGCAACTGGCACTTCTTGTCTTCCGCCAGCTTCACGATCGCGCCCGTCGCATGATGCGCATCGCGGAACGGCATTTTAAGTTCGCGGGCCAGCCAATCGGCAAGGTCGGTCGCGGTGCTGTAGCCGGCGGCTGCCGCCTTGGCCATCGCCGCCTTGTTCACTTTAATATCCCGCACCATGGCAATCATCGCGTTCAGGCACAAATCCAGCGTATCCGCCGCCATAAACGCGGGTTCCTTGTCTTCCTGCAAATCCTTGGCATAGGCCAGCGGCAGCGCTTTCATTAACGTCAGCATCTGCAACAGCGCGCCATAGACGCGCGCGGTTTTGCCGCGCACCAGTTCCGCGGCATCCGGGTTGCGCTTCTGTGGCATGATCGAACTGCCGGTGGTCAGCTGATCGCTGAGCTGCACAAACCCCAGCTGCGGGTTCATCCAGAGAATGATTTCTTCTGCCAAACGCGAAGCGTGCATCATGACAACGCTCGCCGCATGCAGATAATCAATCACAAAATCGCGGTCGGATACGCTATCCAGCGAATTCGCCGTGGGCCGGTCAAAACCCAAAGCCTTCGCCGTCATCGCCCGGTCAATTGGCCATGGCGTTCCCGCCAGCGCGGCGGCGCCCAGCGGGCATTCATTTATACGCGCGCGTGCCGCCTTCACCCGGTCGCGGTCGCGGCCCGCCATTTCTACATAGGCGAGCAGATGATGGGCAAAACTCACCGGCTGCGCAGGCTGGAAATGGGTAAGGCCCGGCATGGCGGTTTCAACGTGCTGATTGGCTACATCCAGCAGCGCACCCTGAAATTCTTTTAATTTGGTATCCAGATAATCCAGCGCGTCGCGCACCCATAATTTAAGGTCGGTCGCTACCTGGTCATTACGGGAGCGCGCGGTGTGCAGGCGCCGGCCGGCTTCGCCCGCCTGTTCGGTGAGGCGGCTCTCGATATTCATATGCACATCTTCAAGCGCGTGCGAAAATTCAAACGTGCCGGCTTTAATCTGTTCGGCGATCGCCTCCAGCCCTTTTTTGATCGCGGCGGCATCCGTTTTGGAAATAATCCCGGCCTTCTCCAGCATGGCGGCATGCGCGAGCGAGCCCTGCACATCGTGGGCCGCCAAACGCTGGTCGAAGCCAATCGAGGCGTTGATCGCCGTCATGATGGCGCTGGGGCCTTCCTTATACCTGCCGCCCCACATGCTGTTCTGCTGTTTTTTGCTGTCGTCCTGTGCCATCATTACGCCGTTATATATAGAGAATATGTCAATTATGCCGATAAAACCGCCGCTGACAATTGTTTTGCTGCTTGGCCTGCTATTCATGCCTTTTGAAGCGGGCGCCGCCATGCGCAATTTCATTCTCTACGACGCGCCCCGCGTCATGCCCAAAACCAATATCCTCGATAATACCAATAAACCGATTGATCTGGGCGCGTACCGCGGCAGCGTGGTGCTTTTAAACGTCTGGGCCACCTGGTGCCAGCCCTGCCGCAAGGAAATGCCGCAGCTGGATGGCTTACAGGAAAAATACGGCAAAGACGGGCTGGTGGTGATGGCGGTTTCCATCGAGCAGGGCGGCCTGCCGGCGGTGCGTGATTTTTACAAGCGCTATAATATAAGCCTGCTGCCCTATGCCGATCCCAGCGGCATGCTGGGCCCGCGCGTCGGCGCCGACGGCATCCCTTATACATTGCTGATCAACCGCACGGGTTTAGCCGTGGGTGCAACGCGTGGCGCCGTGGATTGGGAAAGCGATGAAGCGCTGGGTTTGGTGAAGGCGCTGCTGGCGTCGAAAAACTAAGGCTTACGCGCCGGTGTTATCGCCGCTGCCGCTATTGTTATTCGAATTATCCGTCGTGGTGGTCGTTGCCACCGGGCCCTGATTGACGCTGAGAATATCCGCAAGCGCCACCGAGAGCTGGCCCACCGAGAAATTAATGCTGCCCGAGGATGAATCCACGCCCGTCACCACGCCGTAGCTGGTGTAGGTGGGCTTGATCGCCGCGCCATCCGCCCCCACCGCCGTGACCTTCACGGTATAGGTGCCGTTCGGTAAATCTTCGCTATCGTCGTTCTTGCCATCCCACTGAATGACATGTTTGCCAACGCCGGTGCTGACATTCTGCGTGCGCACCACGGTGCCGTCGCTGTTGCTGATTTCCACTTTCGCGGTGGTGGCCACATTGGGCAGCGTATAGCTGAACTTGCCATAGGTGGTCGAGGTCAGCGGCACCTGGTCGCTGCTCACTTCAATTTCCTTGCCGATGTAATTCAGATACTGGGTCGAGCCGCCCGACTGCTGCAGCGAAATCAGGCTGTCCAGCTTGCTGTTGCTCTTGATCTGCTGTTCGACGCCCGCAAACGCCACCAACTGCTGGGTGAACTGCGTGCTGTCCATCGGCGAGAGCGGATCCTGGTTCTTCAACTGCGTGGTCAGCATGTTGATGAACGTGGTGTAATCCTGCGTCAGCGCATCCAGATCCGCGCCACTATTCGTGCCCGTCTGGCCGTTCGTCGCGATGTTCTGGTAAGAACTTAAAGCGTTTGTTGCATCAACCGTCATACCGTCACCTTACACCCGTAAATCAACGCGGCCATTCGCCACATTGAATACGATATTCTGTGCAACCTCCGTGCCAACTTCCGACTCGGGGTTGCGCAGCGGCGCCCAGCCGCGGTTTTGCTGGCCGCCCATGCCGTTCTGCTGCTGGGCTTGCTGCTGCTGGGCATCGCCGCCACGTAAGTTAAAGCTCAGCGAACCGCTATCGGTTTGCAAACCGGCCTGCTGCAGGGCGCGTTCCAGCGTGCGGCCGTCTTTCTGCAGGGCGTCATAGGCGGCCGGGTTGTCGGCCGTCATGCTCACCCGCACAAACCCGTCTTTGCTGATTTCCACGCGCACATCCACGCGGCCAAGTTCGGCCGGGTGCAACTGCACATCAAAACGTGAATCGCCGTTTTTAGCGGCCTTGAACAACTGCACGGCAACCTGTTCGCCGGGCTGCATGGTGGCGGCGGCTTCGCGGCCGCGCGCCAGCGCAGCCGTGGTGGTGGCGGCCTGCGCATTCTGCGTGGCGCCCACATTGGCAATCGCCTGGAGCGTGACAACATTCGGCGCCGCTGCTTTCACAGCGCCATTCGCGTTAAGGGGGGTGCCGCCGCCAGGAATCCCGTTGGAGGAGGGAGGAGCGGAAAAGCCCGAAAGGGCAGTCGCACGGGTCCCGGCGGCGGGGTAGGAAACCTCTTCTGATTTAGGCGTAGCCGGCGCAGCGGCACTCACCGTGGTGCGCGCGGCATCTTTCTTGTCGTCACGCGCGCTATTGTCGCTCGGCGCATCATTGTTCTTGAAACCGGCATTCGCATTTGCATGCGCACTCGCCTGCAGGGTGGGGGCAAGCTTGGTCTTTACTTCCACCGGCGCTTTCACTTCGGCCTTCGGCGCATCATCGGTGGCGGCAGCTTTCACATCATCGGCGGCAACGGCGAATACCGGCGCGTCATCGCCCTTTTTCTTGTCATCCGTTTTCTTTACGTCGTCGGCAGGCGCAGCGGCATGTTCATCACGAACTGCAGCATCTGCGCGAAAGCTGATGGGGGCCTGAGCCGCCTCCTTCGCCGCATGCTTTTCCGTCTTCTGTTCCTTGTGCTCTTCCACAACCGGCTGGGCGGTTACTTCCGGCTTGGCCTGCGCGGCGGCCGCTAGCGCTAAAGCGGCGTCGGTGGGCGCGGCGGCCTGCGCCGGCGCCTGCGCGGCGGTTTCCTTGGGCGCGGCATCGGCCGTCTTGGCCTCGGTTACTTCCGGCGCGGCTTTTTCTTTTACCGGCGCGGCTTCGGCATGCACTTCAACCTGCACATCCAGAACCTTCGGCGCTTCTTCCTTTACTTCAATCTTGGCATCGGCAACCGCTTCCACTTTGGGCGCGGCGACCTTGTCGTCGATGGCATCGGCCTTCTTATCGTCATCCGCATCATCATCGGCATCCGCGGCCTTCTTGCTCTTCTTTACGCCATCCGCCTTCTTCACTTTGTTGGCAACGGCATCGGCGGCATCCGCGCGGTCGTCGTCTTCATGGTCGTCGCGGCTTACCTTGGCATCGGCATGCTTGGTATCTGCCTTGGCCACCGGCTTGGCATCGTCCGGGCGGCGTTCCACCACCGGCGCGTTATCCTTGGTCTGGGGCAGCAGGTCGATTTTTTGCAGATCGGTGAACACCTGGTTGAAGGCATCGTTCGCCATACCGGTCTTGTTCTTGATGATCTGGGCGCCACCCGATGCGAAATGCGCATGCAGTGTCTTCTGGGTCTGATCGAAGGTGGAAAGCGCCATAGTCGTGTCGTCCTTAAGGGGTCGTATCAGGTGTTATGATGCACACGCTGTGCCAATTGTGGCCGGGCCGGCTTTAACAGTATTTTCAGTAGTTTACGTAAATTCCGCCAATGACGTGCCATGGGCATTTTCTTCCCTGTTTCTGCTTTACAGCGTGCGGTTATAGGCCACCGGGCCGCTCTGGTCGCGTTCCGCCATGGTGAAGTTGCCGCGTGGGGAATAGGTCGTGGTCTGGTGCAGGTCGCGGCGGATATTGTGCATCATGGCTTTGAGCAAACGTTCCGTCGCGGCATGGGTCAGGCGGATCATCTCGGCGTTTTTATGCGCAATCGCGTTCAGCGCCTTGCCTTTTTCGCGCAGCTTGTTTTTTTCAGATTCCGGCACATTCTTCTGGCCGGCCAGCGATTGCAGGGCGGCCTGGTAATCCACGGCCAGTTCCTGTTTGCGCTTGATAATCTCGCCATGGCGGGTGGTGTTGCTCTTGGCAATCACCGGGCGCTCTTCTTCCATGAGCTGGATCATCTCATCCATGATCCCCATCAGCTGCTGGGTCAGCACGGGCAGCGGCGCGGCGGGCGCCGGGGCAGCGGGGGCCGGCGGGGCAGTGGTTTGGGGCGGGGCGGGCATATTCGGCATAACAAGCCTCCTTAAGCAGCTTCCTGATTACGCAGCAGTTCCGCTTTCACGGCGCTGGCCAGGCCAAAACCGCCGTTTTTAGCGATCATTGAGCCATATTCATTGACCATCATGCCGCGGAAGGTTTCTTCCGCCGAACCGCCGCCAAACGTCTCGTCGATTTCCACGCTGTTGAACATCGGCTGCATCATCTGCGTGATGAACATCGCTTCAAAATCCTGTGCGGTCTGGTTGGCCTGTTTTTCCGTGACGCGCTTATGCGCGAAGCCAAGCATCGGCGCCGGCTGCGTGGCTTCACTCAGCATCGGGTTGTGCAGCGCTTGGGTGCCGGGAACCGCGTCCATTAAATGACCTCGATCTCGGCTTGCAAGGCGCCCGCCGCCTTGATGGATTGCAGAATGGTGATCATATCGCGGGGGCCTACGCCCAGCGCGTTCAGGCTCTGCACCAGTTCCTGCAGGCTCACGCCCGCATTCAAAATCGCCATGCGCTGGCCTTCATGTTCGTTCACGTCCACATCCGTGCGGTCCACCACGGCAGTGGTGCCGCCGGTGGAGAGCGCATTCGGCTGCGAGACCTGCGGCGTTTCGGTGATGCGCACGGTTAAATTACCCTGCGCAATCGCCACGCGGCTGATGCGCACATTCTCGCCCATCACGATGATGCCGGACTGTTCATCGACAACAACCTTGGCCACCTGATCAGGATCAACGCGGATCTGTTCGATTTGCGTCACCAGATCCACCATGTTCTGGCGCATGCCGGCGGGGATTTTCACGCTCACATTCGCGTTGTTTTCCGCTTTGGCAAACTTGCCTTTCAGCTCGGCGTTGATCGCGCCGCTGATGCGCTGCGCCGTGGTGAAATCCGGGTTGCGCAGCGATAAATGCAGCACGTCCATGGAAGCCAGCTTGAACGGAATTTCGCGTTCAATAATCGCGCCGCTCGCAATGCGGCCCGTGGTCGGCACGCCCTTGGTCACGCTGGTGCCTTTGCCTTCGGCGTTAAAGCCGCCGATTGTGATCGGCCCCTGCGAGACGGCATAAATATCGCCATCCGCGCCCATGAGCGGGGTCACCAGCAGCACGCCGCCTTGCAGACTTTTTGCATCGCCCAGCGTGGAGACCGTCACGTCAATATGCGCGCCCTGCGCGCTGAACGGGGGAAGGGTGGCAGTCACCATCACGGCGGCCACGTTTTTCGTCTTGAGGGAATCGCCGCGCGTGTTGATGCCAAGGCGTTCCAACATGCCGGTCAAACTTTTTGCGGTGAAGGGCGAGTTGCTGAGGCTGTCGCCCGTGCCGTTCAGGCCGACCACCAGGCCGTAGCCCACCAGCATGTTGTCGCGCACGCCTTCAATATCCACCACGTCTTTAATGCGGGCGGTTGCCGCCTCGGCATGGGGGGCCAGAAGGCCCACCACGGCGAGAAGGGCTAAAAACCCGATGCTTTTCTTGATTATTGTATTCATGACTCCTACTCCCGGTAGGATCATCATGCGAATGCCGTGCCAAACCGCATTTCTAGTAAATAATTGATTTTAAACAATTATTTTACCATCTAAATCGTTATCATAACGATATAATGGCAGTTCCTGCCGCCATCATCCATTAACCCCACCTTAAAGGGGGGATAGGCAAACTATTCTGCAAACCTAACTCCTTGGCTATTCTAGGCCCGACGAAAGGTAATTCATCCTGTGATCAACAAGGTCGAAGGCAGCAGTAGCGTTCGCTCAGCTTCGCCCGTCCGTAAGGCCGGCAAGGCCGGCGGCGTTGGCGGCGCCAGCTTCTCGCAGCATTTGCAGGATGACGGGATCAGCGCCGCAAGTGCCGTGTCCGGCATGTCCGGTGTTTCCGGCGTTTCCGCGCTCATCGGCATTCAGGAAGTGGAAGACGCAACCGAACGCGCCGCGAAGGGCAAGAAGCGCGCGCAATCGATTTTGAAAGACCTTGATAACATTCAAGTGGCGCTGATCACCGGTGCTTTGTCGAAGGATCAGCTGCTGCATCTCTCCGCCAGCGTGCAGTCGGAGCGCGCGAGCGTGGATGACCCGCGCCTTGCCAGTATCCTCGACGACATCGACCTGCGCGCCCGCGTAGAACTCGCCAAATATGGATTCTAATAGCCTTTTTGCGCCAAACTTGCATTTTTACGCAGGTTTGGGCCATATCGCCTGAAAAGAAGTCACGTTTTTGGGAGCCCTTTCATGACCGCCGTCATTCTTCCGCCGACGTATAAGCCGACGGAAAAAGAAAAATATATGAACCCCGTCATGCTGGAATATTTCCGCCAGAAGCTTTTGCGCTGGAAGGCAGAGCTGTTGCAGGAATCCTCCGCCACGCTGCAGGAATTGCAGGAAGACGGCGGCATGCAGGAACCGGATATCGCCGACCGCGCGACGCTGGAGACCGACAAGTCATTGGAATTCCGCACCCGCGACCGCGAACGCAAACTGATTTCCAAAATCGAAGAAGCGCTTCGTCGCATCGATGAAAACGATTACGGCTATTGCGAAGAAACCGGCGAGCCCATCGGCATCAAACGCCTGGATGCGCGTCCCGTCGCCACGCTGTCCCTGGAAGCGCAGGAACGCCACGAACGCATGGAGCGCACGCAACGTGACGAATAGGCTTTTTGCCCTCGTTATTTTGTTTGCAGCGCTGAGCAGCCACGCGCTTGCCGCGGAACTGCCGGCGACGCCCACCACGCAACCGCCGCCGCCCAAAAGCTCGGTGAGTGATCATATGAATGCCAGCGGCACGGTCACGACCTCGCTGCCGCTCCCGCCAACGCCGGAAGTGGAAAACCCCGCCGCCGCGCCGGCGCCGGAAGGCAAAACGCCCTATCTGCCGCCGGAACTCCGCGCCACCGCGAACCCCGATATCAGCATGCTGTTGCCGCCCTTATACGGCTGGAAGCGCATTGTGCTGAACGACCTTAAAATGCCGGAAGACATCAAGGTGGTGGAAGGCTGCGGGCTGCAGAAGGATTTCATTTTTGATTTCTTCGTGCGCCGCCTGCAGGAAGGCCGCATCCCCGTGATGAACCGCGCCGCCGCCGACCGCATGGTGGCCGATGCGATTACGGTCACCGCCACGCCCACGATTATTTCCATGCAGGATATGGTGATCAACTGCACCAGCTGGGTGCAGTTCCAGGTGACCGCCGACGTGACGATGCGCATTCCCCCGCTGATGTACCGCCGCACGGTGCCGCTGCTGCTATGGCATGACGGCATGATGGTGACATCGGCGAAGTCCACCCATAACGGCGCGCTGATCAACGCGTTCATCGACCTTGCGATGCGCTTTCGCGACGCGTGGGACAAGCAGCAGGCGATGGTCGACCCGAAGCGCATCCTCGACTGATTTTTGCAAATCGTTAGATATCAAATGCTTGCACGAATGTTCCACGTGGAACACAACTGCCTGATGTATTTTGCGCGTGTCCAGCAACCAGCGGTTGCATTTTTGATTGGAAAAAATTTTCCAAACTTGCACGCGAATAATTTTTCGTGATTAGATTTTTTTGAAAAGATATTGACTGTAAAAGCGACTTGGCGCGTAGCAAATTTTTTGCAATCAAAGCTTTAATAGAAAATGTCACGCGATTTGCTTTATTTATCAAAAAGCATGTTGACAGTTTTAGAACAAAAAATCCGCGCGCTGCACAAAAAGGCCCAAATTATCGCATTTAACCACTATGTGCGTTGGGGCCTCGTGCATCCATTTATCGATGCGACAGTCAAGGGCACGGTATCGTTTGAAGCGTTTCAAAAATTTAATCCCTATCATGTGCCGGCCGGTAGCCCAGAGGGTGGACAGTTTACACACGGGCCGGGTGGTGGCGGTGAAGCGGATAGTAATGGAAGCATAGCAAATGAAGGCTCTGGTTCTTCGCCGCGGCCCGGTGAGGCGGATTATGTAGAGCCTGGACTGGGCCATCCGCCAGTTGTTGAAGCTCTAAGTGGTATAACAGTCTTCGGCGCTCGTGCGGTTATAGCCACTGTGATGGGACTGACGCGGGCTGCTGGCTCTACGGCAAAAATTACTCGCGCCGCTCAATCAATTGAAGAATATCTAGGCGGAAAACCAGACAGAATTTTTAGAAATCGCGCAGACGATCTTGTGATTATGAAGGGCAATAAGAAAATTCGTTTTGATATAAATAATCCTTATCCCGACAAGGAGCCGCACTTTCAAATTGAGCGGCTAGGTGATAATAATAAATGGCGAGATGCGGGACCTGAACACCGATATTATTTTAGCAAAGAAGGAAAGTAAGAATGAAATGGGTCGCTGATATCACCAGCCCTGTTCCTGTCCATTTTGTGATCGAGCAATCCATGCTGCGCGATGTTGCGAGCGGTGAAGAAGTTCCAGCTTATTATATCTATGTTTTATACAAAGACGGAAGCAGCAAGGATTACATGCAGGATACGCTGGAACTTGCGCAGGATTTTGTACGCGAAGAATTCAATGTGCCTGTGACGGCGTGGCGGTTAGAGAATGGATCGCAAAAAACAAGGTAAGCCATGAAAACCGATAACGTTTGGCGTATCCAGTCCATTTTGAACCGCGAATGGAATCCGATTGGGCTTACGCTTACGGATCATGATGATGAGTACCGCGCCTATGCGCATGATATTGCCGCGCGGCAATGGCATGCGCAGGAGCTGTGCGATTATCTGATCAAGGCAGAGGCGGGGAATATGGGGCTGCCGGTTGATGCAGCGCGCAAAGCGTATGTTGCGCAGGTGGCCAAAAATATAATCGTGGCGATGGCCGCGGCTTAGTGGTGTGGTTATATGGATTGCTTCGCTGCGCTTGCAATGACGAATGAGCTTGATGGCGCGGATGCGCCTGTAAAACAAAACCCCTCTCCGTTTTCACAGCGAGAGGGGTTTTGCTTCCGGAAGAAGAGTTTAAACCAGATTAGATGGAGGGGGCTTGCCCGGCATTCCCGACCCCTCCCCTAACCCCTCCCTCAAGGGGAGGGGGATAAGAGTTAGAACGGCAGCAGGATATCGGCCAGTTGCGTGCCGTAGCGCGGTTGCTGCACATCAATGGTCTGGCCTTTGCCGCCGTAGTTGATGCGGGCTTCGGCGATCTGGTCGTAATTGATCGAATTCAACGAGCTGATGTCTTCGGGGCGGATAACGCCGGTCACATCCAGTTCGCGCTGATCGTAATTCACATTCATCTGCTGTTTGCCGGAGATGACGAGGTTGCCGTTGGGCAGCACCTGCGTCACCACGGCGGCCACGCGTAAATTCACCTGATCCTGACGGTTGATTTCGCCTTTGCCGTCGTTCTGTGTTTTACCGCCGTAGTTCACGAGCGCGGTGGGGTCGACGGCATCGGGCAGGTATTTGCTGAGCTTGGTTTCAAAGCCCAAAAGGTTGGTGATGTTGTCGCTTTCGTTGGTGTCACGCGAGCGCTTGGTTTCGTTCTTGATGCTCGCCTTGTCATCCACCGAAATCACAACGGTGAGAATATCGCCGACTTTGCCGGCGCGTTGATCTTTGAAGAAGGCGCGGGCGCCGGGTTGCCACAGCGAATTGGCGGCCTGGTTATGCGGCACCATTTCGGGCTGCGGGAAGGTCACGGGCTTATAATCGGCGCGGGTGTTGGGGTTATCGACGGGGGCTAGCTCCGGCTGGCCGCCGATTTCCGACAGGCGCTGGCCGGCGTTGCAGGCGCTAAGGCTGAGCAGGCTTACGCCGATCAGGGCCAGTTTTAGAAATTTTGTCGTCATCATGTTACTCACCTTTACCTGTTTTATTCCTTATTCTTATGCCCCTCCCTTCGGGAGGGGTTAGGGGAGGGAAGTCCTCTCCATTAAACATGCCCTTTGTTCGCTGAGGGGATTGCCCGCCCCCAGCCCCTCCCGGAGGGAGGGGTGTTTGATTTTTTCATTGCGCTGCTGCCACCTTGTCGTCTTTCAGCATCACGGGCGTGACGGAAACCTTGTCGCGGCCGGTGATCACGGCATCCACCGTGCGGTTGCTTTGTGTGTTGGTGATGCGAATGGTATCGCCCATGGCGCCATCACCCAGCGCGCGGCCCTGCGCGGAGAGTTTCATGGCGCTGGTTTCAACAATCATGGTGACCAGGCTGCCCTTGGTGACCATTTTTTCTTTGACCAGATCGCGCACGCGTAAAACGCTATCGCTGTTCATCGGGCGGCGCATTTCCATGGCCTGCACCTGCTTTTCGTCGCTGATGGCATCGGCCCCGGCTTTATCCATGGGCACGGAAACCCAGTTGATATCGGATGCTGTTAGTACATCGCCCATCTGCACGGCGTGCGTGAGCATCGCTACTTTGACCATCGGCATGGCGCGGCCGGAGATCTGGAATACCTCGGCTTTATCCTGTTTATCGCCCTTCACCACAAATTTGGCGGAGAAGCGGTGGCGGATGGGGTCGTTGCTCAGATCGGTGAGTTCCGTGGTGAACACTTCCTTGGCCGGGCGGTTGATTTCCATGCCCTGGTTATCAAGCGCGATATCAAGTTCTTTATCCGGGTTCAGCGCGGCAAGTTCGGTTGCCACGCGGGCCTGAATTTGCGCGGCGGTGATTTTCTGGCTGGCGCGGGTGATGGTCACGCGTTCATAGGTGTTGCCGGGCTTCCAATCTAAAGCGTTATTGCGCGCGATTTGCGCAAGAGCGGAGACATCGTAGGTGACCTTGCGGCCGGGTTCGGGGGCGTTGGCGATAACGGCGCCGGCTTTATCGCCCACGCCATCGAACACATCGCCCACGGTGATGACGTCGGAATCCAAAAAGATCTCGCCGCGCGTGGACGCTGCCTGGCATGGTGCGGCCATGCCAGCCAGCACCACGGCGGCGAGAAGGAGGAGGAGCTTTCTGGAACTGTTCATCATCATTTAAACTCTAACTACTTATGCGATTAACGGAGCTGGTTGATCGACTGCATCATTTCATCCGACGCCTTGATGACGCGGCTGTTCATTTCATAGGCGCGCTGGGCGGAAATCAGATCGGTGACTTCCGAGACCACGTTGACGTTGGAGGCTTCAACCGAACCCTGACGGATATCACCCACGCCATTGGCGCCGGGGTTGCTGACCGTGGGCGTGCCCGAGGCCGGCGTTTCGGCGAGCAGGTTGTAGCCAAGGCCTTCAAGACCCGCTGGATTCACGAAAGTGGCGAGCTGGATCTGGCCGGCGGTGGTGGGCGTGGTGGAGCCCGAGGTTTTTACCTGCACTTCGCCGCTGCTGTTGAACTTTTGCT
>JBEHYA010000016.1:0-26532 GCA_048498415.1 Pseudomonadota bacterium | reverse complement strand
GCCAAAGCGGCGGGCAAGCGAATACAAATTCGCCCACAGATCGGTATCGGCTTTACCATCCACATACACGAAGCCCGAACCCCAGATGAGGGAATTCGCGACGATGGATTTCAAGCCTTCGGTTTTACCGGCGCCGGTTGTACCTAAATACAGCAAGTGCGTGCGGGCATCGGAATTGGTGAGCCAGACTTCCTTGCCGGTTTTGGGGTCGCGCTCGTTGCCTAAAAACAAAATGCCTTCCGATTTGCCCGGCCCGTCGCGGCCCGGCACCGGGTTGTGCGGGTCGACCGCATGCGCGTGCATCGGCAGCTTGAATGGCAGTTCGAAAGTTTTACGGTTGAACCAGCGCACGTAAAGTACGGCAAGGAAGAACGCCACATCCGCCCAGGCCAGCACCGCCTGAATGCCAAGGGACGGCATGATCAGCAAAATGCCGCCGGTAATGAAGAGAATATTCGCCGCGGTCTGCGGCGTCGCCATCGCTTCCGCCAGCCGCTTGCTGACGGGACGTATGTCGCGGAAGCGGTCGTTAAAGGCAAGTTCATATTTCTTTAAAATAGGCATGTCTGTTTCCTACATCCTATTTTGGAACGCTGAGTTTGCTGTCGGCATCAACCGGCACGCCGGCGGGCACGCCCGCCGCATTATTATAGCCGGGGCCCGTTGCAACCGGCGCCACGCGTTTGGCCCCCGGCGGCGCCGCGGCAACGAAGAAGCCCGCCACGTAATTGAGAACCAGCAGCATGCCGAAGATAACCAGAACTGCCACGATAACGCGGCCGATAAAACCCAGAATGGGATGCGGGCGCATATACGCCTTGCCGATTTTAGCCAGCACGGCGCGCGCATCCGCTTCATCCGTGAAGAAGGCCAGCGGGTTGAACTGGCCGTTTTCGTTGCTGGCGCCCAGCTGAAAACCGCCTTCGGCGGCGCGCACCTGAAAATAGGCGAACGGCATGGCATCCATATTGATGCGGGCATAGCCCGGCACGCGGGCGCGGGATAAATCGAGCAGCAGGTGGCGGCGCTGAAGGCGCGCAAGCGGGCTGTTGGTTTTGGCGGAAGTGGAAGCGGTCATTTAGGCTTTCTTCCCCTCCTTGAGCGGTGGCACGGTGGGGAAAATCGGCCGGCCGGCCGGGTCTTTATCCTTGTTCCAGTAAACGCCAAGCGCGGCAATCGCGGTCTCGAGGCGCGGCACCTGCAGGGCGCGGCGCGCATCGCGTTCGGCCATGTAATGTGCCATCGCGCCGGCCGCTTCCATATGATAGGAACGCCGGCCGAGATTATTGAGGGGATACCACAGCGCGCGGTCGTGGCCGCGCAGCCAGATAAAGGTGGCAGGCGCCAGCACGCCGCCGCGATCACGCGCCCATTTCAGCGTGCCGATCAGCGCCGTGGTGCGGAAGGCAAAATTTTCGGCAATCTTGTCCGCAACGCCGCCGATGTTTTCATCTTTGATGTGCTTGTTCACTTCGGCCATCAGTTCGGCCGAGGGCGCGAAACCGCCGGTCGCCGTCCAGCACAAGGCGATGCGGCCCAGCAGCGCGTCGCTCTCTTTGCGTTTTTGCGCGCCCTTCAGGGCGAAGGCAGCATAGAGGCAGCGCTGCGCATCATCCAGGCAGCCGGGGCCGGTCCAGCGCGGGCCCAGCTGTTGCTGGAAGGCGCGGCGGGTGGCTTCGCGATCGGGGAATTGTTTGTCGCCCTCGCCTTTCACCACCGGAATGCGGTTCATCGCCACCCATTCTTCGGGCGACAGGCCTTCGGCGAACAGCGGCAGGCTGGTGGGCACCGCTTCGCCGGGTTTGCGCGAATTATCTTCGGTGGGGTTAAAATTCACAATCGGCGCGATGACCGGCCAGGTCTGCGCCTGCACTTTAATCAGGCCTTCCAGGCCGTACTTGTTGCGGAATTTGCTCTTCTTGGTGAAGAACATATAAAAAATCGCCCAGCCGAACATGAAGGCGGCAATCGGCCAGCGCGTGACGGCGCCAATGTGGTTGGACGCATCCCACAGCACGGATGGCGCAAGCAGCTGGCGGCTGATGTAATCGGGTTCCTTCAACTCCACCTTAGCTTTGCTGGCCTGTTCGTTCAGCGCTTTGATGGCGGCCTGGTTGTTGTTGAGGCTGAGCAATTCGCGGTCGCGCGCAAGCGCGGGATCGACCAGCTGGAACACATAGGTTTCGGCAATCTTCGCCCAGCGGATGCCTTCCACAATCGGCTGCTTCGCCGACGTCCAGATAAACCAGCCGATGAGGAAAAACAGGCCGACGAGCAGCACGAGCGTGATGTCGCCGTCATCTCCTCTTTGTCCGCCGCCTGCCATTGCTTACTCCGCTGAATTAAAGGGCTAGATCATACCCGAAGACCGGCTGGTGGTGCCAGCCGTATCGCGCTTCTGACCGCTATTAACCTTACCCGATTGTTCTTTTTCGTGGCTTTGGGTGCGCTCGATGCCCAATAAAGCGTCTTTAACTTCTTGCGTGACGAAAGAAGCCAGTTCATCGACCACCTCCTGCAGCACCGCGCTTTGCGCATTGGCGGCCAGTTCGCCGTGCTCCGTGCGAATAACAATGCGGCGGCGCACTTCATGACGCGCCGTGCCGCCGGGGTAAACGGTAGCCAGCAACCGGCGCGCTTTCACGGCGCCGACCTTTTCATACAGACGATTACGAATGACCACATCTTCCGCCGATGTTGAAAGCGCCCAGAGTTCCACCGGGCCCAGCGTGTTGACCAGATGCTGTTCGTAGCGGCCTTCGGTAGTGCTGAGAATAAGCATGACCGGCGAGCCGCTGGGTTTCGGGCCCGTGAGGCGATAACGCATGACCCAGCGCGCGGTCTCGGACAATGAGAATTTATCACCCGCTTCCTGAATGGCGCGTTCGGAGGCGGTGGAACCACAAATCCAGATGCCGGTCGCCAGATCCACCATATCGGCGGTGAAGTCGCTGAGGAGCTGGGAGGCCAGAACAATCTGCACGCCCCACTTACGGCCTTCGCGCACGTCGCGGATGAGCTGGGCGCGCACGGCAAAACTGTTCGCGGTGCGGTGGAATTCGTCGTAGCACAAACGCTTCGGTATTTCGCGGATTTCTTTCAAGCGGTCATCATGATGCGCGCGGTAGCGCGGCGGCATGTTGCGTAGCGCATCCGGGTTGAGCCACCAGTTACGGATCATGACGTGACGCGCGAGCATGTACATGATCGCGGTCTGGCGGTCGGCACTGGCATCGCCCTGCGGGGAAACTTCCTGCAAATCGACGGCAGAAATACGCGCATCGCCCACATCAAAACGCGTGACGCCCGCCAAAATCGGGAATTCGCGGATGGCGGAAGCAATCATACGTTCAAACGCATGGATAATACCTTCCGCGCTGGGGCCGATCGCGGTTTCATCAAGGAATGCGCGGATCTGCGGGCGGCGCGCGGCGGTAATCGCATCGACTAACGTTGGCACCGCATGGCGCTGGGCGAGGCTTGCTTCATGCTTGGCGCCGGCATCGAACAGCGCATCGACCACTTCCCACCAGTAGGCTTCGGGGGGCAGCGTGAGGTTGAGGCGTTTGATCGCGTCATCCACGCGGGGTTCAACCAGTTCCAGATAAGGCCGGGGCTCCGCACTGGCTTCGGCGTCGTCGCGCCATCTGAACATTTCATCGATGCAGAAACCCACCAGCTGCGTCATGCCGTCATAGGGTTTTTCCTGGCCCGGCGGCGTGCAAATCAGCGTGAGCAGTTCGGCTAAATACGAGCGTTCATCGGGCAGCGGGTAGCGGCAGCCCAGCTGCGTATCAAACGGGTTCACCGCGTATTCCGGCGTCATCAGCAGTTTGAAATGCAAGACTTCATGGCGGCGGTCGGCCGGCAATGAATCGCGAATGAGCGCAATCAGGCCCGAGGATGACGGGCCGATATCAAGAACCGCCACATAGGGAAGCTTGCTCATCCCCGCCGAGAGCACCGCGCCCAAATTGAGGGCGTTCATCAGCACCGATTTACCGGAGCCCGGTTGCGCGAAAATGAGGTCGAACCACGTGGTGGTCAGCGGCGTGCCCGATTGATAGGGCCAGATGCGCCCATCGGGCGTGCGTAAAATCACCGAGCCTTCCTGGAACGGCGAGCTGGCGCGCTGCCACGGCAGCAGTTTGACCACTTCATATAAAGGCACCACGGCCGGCGTGGCGGTGGAGGCGCAGGCAATGCCCAGCGCCGACGACATCACAGCTTCCAGCGGATCGCCGCATAATGTGGAGACCTGGCAATAGCCCCATGATTCCACCGCGGCCATCAGATTGGCGAGGCGGTCTTCCACCAGACGTTTTTGTTCATACGGGCCATAGGTCGCGAACGAGACGCGCATTTTGACAACCGCTTCGCTTTGCGAAAGCTCCATCAATTGGCCCAGCGTATCCTTGATCTGGCGGTTGACGCTGTTGCTAAAACCCATGATCGCCGCCGCCATTTTGCGGAAGGCCGAGCCGGCGATGCCGCCGCTCTCGATCAAAAACGAAATGCGGAAGGGAATATTCGCTTCAATCAAACGGCTGAGAAGCTGCGTGAACGGCGCGGCTTCCGCAGGCCCCAGACTCATATCGGTGGCCGCCCAGGCGAGATCGCCCACGCGCGCGATGTTGGGGCCGAGCACTTCGGCATCCTGCGGGCAAAGCTGGGAGGAAATGCTGGGCCACAGAATATCCGACCAATCTTTGTGGTAACGCGACTTGCGCGGCGGAATGGGATCGCCCGGCAGGCAGGCCTTCCATTTATCGTTGGCGAGATTGGGATAAATGCTGGCGCGCACGGCACGAAGCGCATCATGCGTATTCATCACGTTGCCAACAATGCCCAGTTCAAACAGCGATTCCGAAATATTGGCGACAAACGCGCGGTGCTTGAGGCGCAAGGGCTCGAGTGCGGCGAACGGAAACTGCGCGTCTTTCGATTTCGGCCATTTAATCTGGCTGCGCTGCTTGGAAGCGCGCTGGAATTCGGCGCGGGTTAAACCGGAGGGCCGTGTCCACAGCACGATGTAAATTTCTTCGTGGGCGAGATAGCGCGTCAGGTTCTTGCGGCGTTCGGTAAGGAGATCATCCAGATCAATGCCGATGGATTGCGCGGAGACGCGGTTCGGCACCATCAGGCGTTCCAGCGATTTACCCACGCGGTCGGGATCGCGCAGGAAATAGAACTGCATGGCATGGCCCGGCCGGTCGAAACGCGCGCCGAGTTTGAGCGTCGCCTGCTCCACGATCCAGCGGTACTCTTCGCCGCCGATCATCTGGCGCGCGCCGCTGATGTTCATGAACGACAGCAGCGAGCCGTCGCCGGCCACCAGCGTCACGTCGTCATCGGCCGTTTCCAGCTGGATGAACGATTCCACCGGCTGCTTGATCTGCAGCAGGACGGCGGCCAGAAATTCGTCGAGAAAACCAAAAATCATTTCGAGAGCGCAGCAAAAAGTTAGAACGAGGCTTAGGCGGTACTTTAAGTCCTAAAGCCTAATTACTAATTCCTAATTACTATTAAGGTGCGCCAAGCAATTTGCCCAAATCGAGGGCGCCAAACGGGCCTTCCGGGGATGTCCAATATGCAACAATCCGCGGGAATTGGTCGCTATCCGGGCCATTGGGGGTGGGTTGAACCCGCCGATCCAGCGGCAGCAGGCGAATGCCATCCAGTTTCGCGTTGCGCTTCTGGTAGGTGTCGTTGCCCAAATGCTCAAGCAGCACGGAAGATAAAACGGCGGGGTCATCGGTGCCGAGGCGGCGTTTGGCTTCGCCGCGCGCATGGGCAAAAATATCGGCCGCGCGTTCGGCGGCAAGCTTGAGCGGCGCCGGCGCCTTGTCCATATGCTTCACCGCATAGACGGCGCGGGCAAGATTATTGAGGGTGGCCTGCGGCATATCGGGGAGCCACGCAAGCGCGCCCGAGCCCATGCCGGAAACGGTATCCAGCGCAAAGCACTGTTCGCAGAACAGGCAGGCGGTCACCAGTTCGGAATCGCGGGGGTCGTTAACGGCCCAGTCTTTGGGAATGGCTTTTTGAAATTGACGGGATTGAAACCCGCAGTAGCGGCAGGTGTAGTCGTCTTTTTCCAGGGTGTGGTCCAGCAGTTTTGAAATCTGCTGTCTGGAAAGTGGCTTACGCTTTCTGCTGCTGCCGCTCTGGGCGTCAATATTGCGTTTGACGCCCAGAGTTATTGGCAGGAGGGACATACCAGTATTGATTAACCGGTAATCTTATCCATCGCGTGGAAGCCGGTGTTCTGCGAGCCCTGCGAGAGCGAGCTTTGCAGATAACCGATCGCAACCGGCAGCGAGGCCACGAAGGCACCGATGCCAAGACGCGTCAGACCTTGGGCCAACGGCGTACCGGTGGGCTGGTCAGCGTGCTTCTTGAGCAGGCCTGCGCCGTGAAGCATGGTCGCGCCGCCGCCTAAATAAGCGAGGCCCGACAGCACGGTCGGCATGCTGTTCATATTGGTTTCCGTCTGCTGCACGGTGTCGGCGAGCGTGCCGGCGGCCGCAGCGAGATCCGGCATACCGATGGCGAGAACGCCAGCAGCAAGGCCGAGCTTGATCAGATCATTGAATAATTCGCGTTTCATAATTACCCCTCCTTAATGTTAAACTACTTACTTACCCTACCAAACCTCGTTTAGCCGAACAGGTTCGAGCTGTTTAAAAGCTCGGAGATCGGCTGCATCTTTTTAAAGCCTGCGGTGGAATTGCCCACGCTCATGGTGTTGTTGATGTAGCCCATGAACGCCGGGAGACCCGCGACCATGCCGCCCACGCCCATACGGACAAGGCCATGGCTCATCGGGGTCTGCTGCGGATTTTCCGCATGCTGTTTCAATTTGTTCGCGCCGCCCAGAACCATCACGCCGCCGCCAAGGTAAGCAAGGCCGGAGAGCACGGTAGGCATATCGCGCATGGAAGCGGCGAGCGAGCTGGTCGTCTGCTGCATGTTCTGCGCCAGCGCCAGGTCGGGGCATGCCGCAGCAACAAGCGCAGCAACGCCAAGAACTTTGAGGGTATAGATCGTTTCGGGCTTCATAGTCTTACGCAACTCCACAGGTTATTTCCCGTTCATCTTGCCCGGGGACACGCAAAATTGCAGTCCCTTTCATGGCCGATAAATTACTTTCTATAGTAGCATAGTACGGGCGAAACTATTAAAGATTTATCTAAAATTGTGCCTAACTTCCGGATTTTCAAGGTTAAATCCCGTTAAGCATAACTCAGGGCGTACTGACGCCCGGCAAGGCGGGGAACTGCGCCGGGTTGACGGGGATATAGGGATGGTCGGATGTGCCGCCGATTGCCAGCGAATGGACAGCCCATGCGATGCCATAAGGCAGCGAGGCGATAAAGCCGCCGCCAAAGACGCGGGTAAGACCCGCCGCCAGCGGCGTGCCGCTGGGCTGGTCGGCATGTTTTTTGAGAAGGCCGGCGCCGTGCAGAATGGTCATGCCGCCAATGAGATACGCGGCCGCCGATAAGACGACCGGCATTTTTTCCATCTCGCCCGTTACGTTTTCAAGCGAACCCTTCAGATCGGTGGTGGAAACCGCCCACGCAAAATCGGGCATGGCGGCCACCATAAGGCCGGCCAGCGCGCCGTATTTAATCAGGGTATGAAGACTGGTTTTTATGCTCATGGTGCCAAAATCGCGACGCCGGTTGTTTTTTCAATCACGTGGATGAAGCCCGGCATATTGACCAGGAGCGTGCCGCCAATAATGTGCGTGAACGCCTGCCCCTTGGTCTGCTGGCCGCTGCCTTCCACTGCGTTCTTCAAGATCAGGAAGCCGCGCACAAAGGAAATCAGGCCAATCACATAGAGGAAGGCGAACACCGCCGTCATGGCGCGGTTAAAGCGCGTGAGATCAAACGAGCCGCCCGGCGCATAGGCGATCGAGGAATACTTGGTAATGGTATCGGTGCCGAACAGCGTGTTCAAACTGGTATTCAGCGTCTGGCCCAGCGCCATAAGGACGGCGCCGACCGCCAGCGCGGTGATGATGGGGGTCAGCGTCTGCGCCTTGCCGTCACTGCCCAGCTTGGAAAGCTTGACCATGTTATAGAAAATCATGAACGCGCCGACGATGATGGCGAGAATGCTGACCAGCGCGACCAGCGGCTGGAAGATGTTGTTGACGAAATTCGCCAGCATTTCATCCAGCGGCACCGCGGCGCCCGGGGTGGTGGCCGCGCCCGGCGAACACCCGAAATTGGTCGAATATTGCGTATCGACGTTGCTGTAAATGGTGTGGTGCAGCCACTGCACCAGATGCGGCATGGCGATGATCGCGCCGCCCACCGAGAGGCCCAGCAAACCGTTCTTGAGCGGCACGTTGGGATCGGAGCTGCGCTTGATTAAATCATAGACGCCGCGGATGAATACGCTGCCGCCGAACAGATAGGCGAAGGCGGAAACAAAGAACGGCAGGCCGCCGGAATTTTTGAAGACGTTGCAGAACACGCCGCCCGCGGTATCCACCGCCGCGGCATCCGCTTCCCCGGAAACCAGCATAAGCATGACAAGGGCCAGCGCAGCGCGCACCCACTCAGCGGCCGAAACGCCGGGCAGAAACCCACGGGAAGAAGTCGGTTGGACGGTGTTCATGTCTGGTTAAAGTATTCGTGAAAAATGTTAAAACTATCATAAAAATGAAGGTAAATAGGCGGCGCGCCGCCTCATTTGTTCCCTATGTATAGTCAGCTTGCCACGCGGATTATGGTTAATGCAAACCTTTCATCCGCTGCGCTGCACATCGTGCGTGCCGATTTGCGCCCAAGAAAAAAGGCGGCGCCAAAAATGGCCGCCGCCTTTTAAGGGTTATCCAGGCTTGCTTACTGCAGCGAACCCGATGTGCCTTCCACCAGCCAGCGGCCCGCGACCATGCGGATCGAGACGATGGTGCCAAGGCCGCTCAGCTTGTCGCCGGGCACAATGCGCTGCAGGTTGTTGGAGCTGCCCGAAGAAATCCAGGCGGCGCCCGGCTGGGCCGAACGCAGCACCCACTCGCCGCTCGCCGCGGGCGATTGCGCGACCGGCGCGGAATCCGGCGCGGGCTGCGGGACGTATTGCGGCGCATATTGCGGGACGGGCATGGGCTGAACCATCGGCTGGCCCATATCGTCGCCGCCCTGCGGGGGATATTGCGGGGCCTGGTATACCGGCGCTGGCATCGGCTGCGGCATCGGCACCGGCTGCGCATTCAGCGCGGCGTTCGCGCTTAGCCGCGCATTGACTTCGCGTTGCAGGCGCACGGCTTCCGACACGCCCTCTTCTTTTTCAGAAGATGCGCGGCGTGTCTTGCGCACTTTGTGCGAGGCGCGGAAATCCGTGGCGGCTTCTAGGCTGTCCGGATTGCTGCTTGCGGTTTTGCTGGGCGCCGTCGGCGTGGCCGTGCTGGCGGGCGCCGGCTGGGGGGCCTGGGCCTGCTGCTGCTTCAAGCTCGCTACTTCATCCTGCAGCTGCTTGATCTGGGCCTGCGCCTGTTCGTTCGTGCTGTTGTTGGTTTGCAGCTGCTGATTCAGCTGGGCTTCGCGCTGCTGCGCGGCTTCCAGCTGTTGATTAAGCTGCGCCACGCGCGGGTCTTCCGGCAAAGGCTGCACCACCGTGGTCGGCGGCGCGGCCGTTGCGACCGGCGCGGGCATCACTGACGTTGTCACGGTTGTAGTGGTGACCGGTGCGGGCGCGGGCTGTTCCGCCACGGGCGCCGGTGTTGGCGTGGTGGTCGTTTCCGGCAGCGGCGTCGTGGTGGTCGTTGCCGTGGTCGCGGGGGCGGTTTCTGTCGTCGCGGCGGGCGGCGGCAAAGTATTTTCGGTCTGCTGGAATGTGGGGGCTGGCGCGCTCTGGCCTTCGCCCGTCAGCATCGGGCCGAACTGCGTCCAGGCCATGAAGCCAACGAACACCACGCCGACCACGCCGACCAGATAAGGAAGGACGCGCAGAAGCGGATTGGCGCCCGCCGCTTTTTGTTCATGGGCGGGGGCGATATCGCCCTCGTCAACCATATCTTCTTCCGGCAATTGCTGGTGCTGGAATTCTTCGCCTTCGGCGAACTCTTCCGCAGGCGCTTCTTCCTCGGCAGGCTGGGGCTCCGCTTCGTCGGCGAAGTCATCGGCGGGAAGATCTTGCCATTCCTGCTCGTCGGCGGCGGTCTCGAAACCCTGTTCGGGCTGAAATTCCTGCTCGTTCGGGGAGCGTTCGTCGTCCCTATCCATAGCTTACCTCGTCAATTGGCGTATTTTAACAAACTAGCGGGGGGTAATGACCGTCGTCGGTGCCCGCGGAGTAGTTTGTATGACGCTTACCCCACTATTCGCAAGAGAGGATTGAGCACCCCCCGGAATACCGGTGCCCGTAGCGTTTAATACCCCCGTGGCGTTCGGGGCCGAAACCACTGAATTAACAAGGCCGGGTTGGGCCGCAATGGGGGTCTGGATGGGCTGGCCATTCGTGCTGTCATCCGTCATGGAATTAACGAAGAAGAGGCCCATGGGGGTACCGGTCGCCACACGAATAAGCGGTTTGGTCGCCGCCGCTTCGTCACGTAAGAATCCGCCCACGGTGTTCGCGCTTTCCGAAATACCGCGGTAGATACCTTCCTTCACGCCCTGGCGGGTCGATTGCAGCACAATCGCATCGCCATTGGAATTGACGATGGTGGTCGGCGACGAACCGATGGCGCTGCCAAAGCCTTCGAGGAAAGCAGCCGCCGAGGGTAAAATCACGCGTGTAAAATAGCGATTATCTTTTTCCGTCACCAACGCGCCCAGCGTGGTGTTGGGATCGATCGCCAGCGCGTCGATCTGGTAATCCTTCTTGTGGTAGCTGAGCTTGGTGAAGTGCAGGATTAAATATTCGCGCGTGACTTCAAACGTGCCGATGGCGCGCGCGCCCGTGAACGGGCCCGACATCACTTCCGCCAGAATGGGGCCGGGCGCGTCGGAATTCGCTTCCATCATCAGCTGGGCATACGCAATCGTGCCTGCGGGAACCAGCACGCGCGCGGGCGCGGCGGCGCCGGTGGTGGCGACCGCGGTTTCCGCTTTCGCCAAAGAACCGGGGTCAACAACCTGCACCAGACGCACGCCTTCCGGCTTCCAGCTATCAAACATCGCCGTCATCTGGTTCTGCATCTTGCCTAAAAGGTCGGCATCCACCGCTTCCACCGGCTGCTGCGGCTGGCCGTTCGGCAGGCTGGTGTTGTCCTGCGGCGTGGCGCCCTTGAATTCGGTGAGCTGGTCGTAGCCCGGCGCCGGCGTGTTGTTGCCGAGGCCGTTCAGATTGGCATCGTTGCCCACCGGCGTGGGCAGCGCGCTGGTATTCGCCTTGATGGCTTCATCCGCCCGCTGCTGCGAGGCATCTTTGACGGCATTATTATATTCCGGCACCGCGGCGGTGCCGGGGATGGCGGTAATGCCGGGGGTATCGCCCACATTCACGCCGTTCTTGCGCTGATCGCCGCCGCCCGACAGAACGCCAATAACAGCGGCGGCCAAAGCGCCAACGCCAATCACAAGGATAAATAATTTGAACAGCGGGCTGCCGTGCCACGCGGCTTTTAAATTGCCGGCCATGCCGGGCTTCGGCGCGGCTTGGGGCGCACGCTGCACGGTGGCTTCGTCGAAATCATTGTCGAAATCGTCGAGATTGTCGGTCATGGGTTACTCTTCTTCTCTTTCCGCGATGCGGGCGCGAATGAGCGCGCCGTTATCCGACATCAGCAACGCCGGCGTATCGTGCAGTTCGTAAACCGTGGTGCCATCGGCCGACGACACGCTTGAATCCCAGCTGGGCGAAAGCATGGTAAGGGGCGTGCGGACATACATGCGGTCGCCTACCGTCCACGCCAGCGTGCGGGCATCGGTGCCAACGACCTTCACACGTTTTGCATCGGGCGGCGGCGCGTTATCGAGGAAGCTCATGATGGTGGCACCGCCCGCTTGCAGCCCACGGCGGCTATCGATCAGCGACATCTTGGCGTTGGGGCCGAGTTTCGGCACGCGGCCATCGAAGCGGTAATCCACCGTGGTGCCGCCGCTTGCCAGCTTGAAGATGATTGGCGTGGGCAGATCTTGCAGCACGATTGATAAGTTACCGAAGCCAAAGCGTGTGAGCGGCATGATGCGCACAACATGCGTCGAGCCCTGCCCGCCGCCGGTTTTGGTCACTTCAAAATTACCGCCGATACCCACATCCATGATCGGCCAGGGCTGGCCGGTGGCATCGACGATGGTGATGGTGGTCACATAACCCGCCGACACATTGATGGTGGGAGGATCGGAACCCGGTTCGAGCGAAAGCGTGGAGACGCGCACCTGCCCGCGCGGCTGGCCGTTGGCCGGCGGCACCGCGGCGCGCTGCGTGCGCTCGTAACGGCTCATGGTATCGCGCACTTCGCCGGGGCCCAGCGGCACCAGCCCTTCATAGGCGCGTTCGAAGGTATCGGATTTCTGTTTGCGGCGCTGTTCGTAATAGACGCGCTCGGCTTCCGTCTGCACCGCGTTCTGCAGCGAGCTGCTGGGCAGCGGCGGCATTTCATACGCGCTTGGGGGCTGCTGCGTCGAGGTGGTGGTGGTCGTGGTCACCACGGCCGTGGGTTTATCGGTGGTCGGCGGGAATTCGCTGGCGCTGTTGGCCATGGCGTTCACCGCAGGCGCTGGTACAAAGGGTTGGGCGTTATCAACCGGCGTCACGATGGTAGTAGGCGGATTGTAGGAGGATGGCGCGGCGGTAGGCGCCTGGCTCACCGTGGGCGCCGGATTTTCCTGCGGTGCAGGCGCGGCGGCGTTCGCGGGGCCGGGGCCGCCATTATTGGTATTGGTGGTGGTACCGCCGCTGGAGGGCGCCAGCGGATCGCTGCCTTGCGCATTCGTCGTGCTGGTGGCGGGCGGCGTGTTGGTGGTGTTGGTCGCGGTTAAATTCGGTTCCGTCGCCAGCAGGGGCTGGGCCTGCATGCCCGGCATGACCGTGGGGCGGGCCTGCACCTTTTGCGGGGTGGGACGCACAAAAATATCGGGGAGCACGCGGTCGTTCGTTGCAGCAAAGGCTGCCAGCGGCAATGCGGAAGCGAGCGCCAAAACGGCACCGAAAACGGCCAGCCGCCGGACGGAAACCAGCGACTTGAGGGAACACACGCGAATCATCACGAATCCTAATAGAATCCTGTTTGCGAATCGCGTCAACGGCTGCCTTCCCGATTTGCGTCTTTTTATTTCGGGCCTATGGCGCGGATACAGCAAACCGGAATCTATTTCGCATGTAATTACGAAGAATTGGTTATTTTTTGATTCGCAGAAAAATCATCCCAGCCAAACACGGCCTAACTCCCCTCCCACCGGGAGGGGCTGGGGGCGGGAAAGGCCTCTCAGAAAACGAAGGACGAGATTAATGGAAAGGCTTCTCCCTCCCCTAACCCCTCCCGGTGGGAGGGGGATTCATATTAGCCCGGGGACTCTTTCCAGCCGTCGATCGCCACGCCTTCCTTATATTGGTCGGTCGGCATGCGGATAAACGTGAGGGTCAGCACGATTTTGCGCGGCAATGAATCGCTGCCGGCCAAATAACTGGAAATAACGGGCACTTGCACCACCCAGCGGTAATTCTCCTTCACCGGGTCATAGCCTTCCGAGACGATCACGGCGCCCTTGCGGGCGACGGTGGAGAGGATCTGCTGGCGGGTCTTTAAAACGTCCAGCTTGCCGGCTTCCAGATTGGCATGCACGAATTCTTTCCAGGCTTCCGGGGTGAAAAGCTGCTGGGCGGCCAGCAACCGCGCATCCGCATTATTAAAGCCATAACTAAGCACCTGGGTGGCAATGTGCATGGCCTTGTTGGTAATGGCGGTGCGCGTGAGATTGGGCGAATCCAGCGCCAGCAGGCGTTCCACCTTGGTGGGGAATCCGGTGCGATCAAGCACAACCAGATAATGCGTGGTGGTATCGGCGAATACGGTCGAGACGAGAATAGTGAAAAGCAGCAGCAGGCCGATGGCATAACTTTGCGTGATCACGAGGCCGCGCAGAAAACCCGCCATGGCGGGGCTGCCCGCGGGCTCGGTGCGCTCGGGCGCAAAAATGCTTTTGACCATTTGCCGGGCGCGGATTGCGGTATCAGCCATGCTCGTTCAGCCTGTTAGCGGGCGACGGGGCCCGTGGTGCCGATCACCCATTGTGCGAAGGCGATGCCTTCCGGATTTTCCAGAAAATCGACGCGGTCAACGCGCACCTGCCGCATGCCGTGTGCGGGCTGCGGCGGCGCTTCGCCATCATAAATAATGCTGACCGGCATGCGGATGTACCATGAATACGCGCCGTTTTTATTCAGGCCGCGATCGATGATCTGGGGCGAGCCATCCGGCTGCAGCTGGCTGACCAGCTTGTTGCGTTCGATAGCTTCAAGAATGCGGGAATCGGTAAGCGCTTTGTTGAAATCGGCGCGGCCCTGCAAGGTGAACTTGCTGTTCGCCTTGTCCAGCGTCGTCTTGTAATTCATGTAATCCATCTGCATGACTTCGCGCGCGCTTTTCGCGACCCAGGTCAGCACCTGGTCGTCATTGAAGAAGTTTTTGTCGATGGGCTGCATGGGCATGATGCGGCCATCGATGTTGGTGGCAAAATAAACGCGCTTCTCGCTCGCCGTCAGGATCATGGCGATAATAATGACAATAAGCAGAAGAATGACCGCGCCCTGCACGAGAGCCACACGCAGCATGGCGCGATAGCCGTCGCGGTAGAAGCTGTTGCGCGACATAACGGTTTGAATGGCGTCTTGCTTTTGCATGGCTTATTCGCCGCGCCCGATATCGACATCCGGCAGGCCCGAGGCCGAGCGGTATTCCGGGCTGTCCTTGCAGCTTTGGCAAATGCGGTTGTGACGGCCCTGCGACTGGAAGCGCGTGAGGCACATGAGGCAGATACGGTGCGAGAGCTGCGGCTGCACGGTCTGCATCTGCGCGGTCAGGCGCGCCATATTGCGCAGATTCGCCTGGTTCATGTCGTCATAACCAAGCTTCTTCGGTTTTCTTCCGGGTGCAAAACGACGTTGCAGGCCGAGGCGCGCGGCGCGCGTCATCACGGCGGCGACCGAGCGGTTGAGCACCTGCGCGATCATTTCGGGTTTGTCACCTTTTTGCCAGAGCGCGGTGAGCTGCTCGTCCTGCTCCGTCCATGACGGCATGCCCATGGTGGGCGAACCCGCACGCGCGGCAGAATCATTATTGGGCAAATCGCTATCGGACATGAGATACAACTGATTATGGAAGGCTTGACTTCATGATATAGCGCGGGCGAAATTAATTGAAAGTAAATTTGCGCAGATTCTTGGAGGGAAATTCACGATTGGCGCCAGCACGTGACCTGCTTACATATATCACCAAGCTGTTCACTTCTTGTTAACGGCGCCACTGATAACTCTCTGATTTACCGTTCTTTTCGCAGTCCCATCCCTGTTTTTAAGCTTATCGGAGTCTTTTGCCCATGGCTCTCCTCACCGGACATGACAGCCTCGCCACCCGTCGCACGCTCAAAGTTGGCAGCAAATCTTACGATTATTTCAGCCTGAAAGCGGCGGCGGAAAAACTGGGCGTCTCGCTGGACAAGCTGCCCTATAGCTTAAAAATTCTTCTCGAAAATCTGCTGCGTTTTGAAAACGGCACCACGGTGAGCACCGACGATATCCGGTCGCTCGCCGAATGGACGAAGACGCGCAAGAGCAATACCGAAATCGCCTACCGCCCATCGCGCGTGCTGATGCAGGATTTCACCGGCGTGCCCGCCGTGGTGGATCTGGCCGCCATGCGTCAGGCGGTCGGCAACATGGGCGGCGATGCGAAAGCGGTGAACCCGCTCTGCCCCGTCGATCTCGTCATCGACCACTCGGTGATGGTCGATCACTTCGGCGATGCCGAAGCGTTTGCCTATAACGAAAAGCGCGAGTTCGAACGCAACGGCGAGCGCTATGAATTTTTGCGCTGGGGCCAGCAGGCGTTCGATAATTTCCGCGTCGTGCCGCCTGGTACCGGCATCTGCCACCAGGTAAATTTAGAATATCTGGCGCAGGTTGTGTGGACGGATAATGATGCCAATAACAAAGATGTGATGCTGGCTTACCCGGATACGCTCGTTGGCACCGACAGCCACACCACCATGATCAACGGCCTGTCGGTTCTGGGCTGGGGCGTGGGCGGCATTGAAGCCGAAGCCTGCATGCTCGGCCAGCCGACCTCCATGGTCATTCCCGAAGTCGTGGGCTTCCGCCTGAAAGGCCAGATGAAGGAAGGCAACACGGCGACCGATCTGGTGCTCACGGTCACGCAGATGCTGCGCAAAAAAGGCGTGGTCAACAAGTTCGTGGAATTCTTCGGCCCCGGTCTCGATACCATGCCGCTCGCCGACCGCGCGACGATTGCCAACATGGCGCCCGAATACGGCGCAACCTGCGGTATTTTCCCGATCGATGCCGAGACCATCCGCTATCTCAATTTCAGCGGCCGCGATCCGGAACGCGTGAAGCTGGTGGAAGCCTACGCGAAAGAACAGGGCCTGTGGCGCGATGCGAACACGGTGGAGCCGGTGTTCACCGATATGCTGGAACTTGATCTCGCAACCGTGGAACCTTCGCTGGCCGGCCCGCGCCGCCCGCAGGACCGCGTGGCGCTTTCCAAAGTCGCCGCCGGTTTCGAAGAAGAGCTCAAGAACAACTTCAAGATCGATGGCACGCGCCGCAACACGAAAATCAAGCTGCCGGACGACAAGGGCATGCTGGCGCATGGCAGCGTAGTGATCGCGGCGATCACCTCGTGCACCAACACTTCCAACCCCAGCGTCATGATCGCCGCGGGTCTGGTGGCCAAGAAGGCGGTGGAAAAAGGCCTCACGGTAAAACCGTGGGTGAAAACGTCGCTTGCGCCGGGCAGCCAGGTGGTGACCGATTATCTGAACGCCGCCGGTTTAAACACGCCGCTTGATCAGCTGGGTTTCCAGCTGGTGGGCTATGGCTGCACAACCTGCATCGGCAATTCCGGCCCGTTGCCGGAAGAAGTCGCCGCCGCTGTCGTGGAAGGCAACCTGGCCGTCGCCGCCGTGCTTTCCGGCAACCGTAACTTTGAAGGCCGCGTGAACCCGCACACCAAGGCGAACTATCTGGCTTCGCCCCCGCTCTGCGTTGCGTATGCGCTGGCCGGCACCGTGTGCATTGATTTTGCCAAGGAAGCCATTGGCACCGACAAAAAGGGTGATCCGGTTTACTTACGCGATATCTGGCCGACCAACCACGAAATTGCCGCGACGATTGAAAAGGCGCTCACACCTGCCATGTTCCGCCAGCGCTATTCCGACGTCTTCAAGGGCCCGGAAAGCTGGCAAAAGATCAAGACGGGCACGGGTCTGACCTATCAATGGAACCCGGTTTCAACGTATGTGAAACTGCCGCCTTTGTTCGAGAACATGACGCGCGAGACCACGCCGGTGGCCGATATTCTGCGCGCCAAGCCGCTCGCGATTTTTGGCGATAGCATCACCACCGACCACATCTCGCCCGCTGGCGATATCAGCAAGAAGGGCCCGGCCGGTGTTTATCTCACCGAACACAGCGTGGAGCCATCCGAATTCAATTCGTTCGGCGCGCGCCGCGGCAACCATGAAGTGATGATGCGCGGCACCTTCGCCAACATTCGCATCAAAAACGAATTGGCCCCAGGCACCGAAGGCGGCGTGACCAAATATCTGCCGACCGGCGAAGTGATGTCGATCTATGACGCCGCGATGCGTTATATCGCCGCCAACATTCCCCTCATCGTCATTGCCGGTAAGGAATACGGCACGGGTTCAAGCCGCGACTGGGCGGCCAAGGGCACCAAGCTGCTTGGCGTCAAAGCCGTGATCGCCGAAAGCTTCGAGCGTATTCACCGCAGCAATCTGGTGGGTATGGGCGTACTGCCGCTTGAGTTCAAAGGCGGCATCAGCCGGCAGGATCTGCGCCTTGATGGCACGGAAGAGCTCAGCCTCACGGGTCTCGAGAACGGCCTGAAGCCCCGCATGGATGTTCAGCTCACCATCCGTCTCAAGAACGGCCTGGAGCACAAGATCACGCTGCTCTGCCGTATCGATACCGGCGATGAAGTTGAATACTTCAAAAACGGCGGCATCTTGCCCTACGTGCTCCGCGAGATGATCGCGGCGTAATTGAAATTGTAAGCCCCGGCGAAAGCCGGGGCCCATTTCTCCACATTCCGAATGCCGATGGATGGGCCCCGTTTTTCAACGGGGCATACTTTTATCTAGTAAACACCCCAATCAACTCGATATGCGGCGACCATAAAAACTGGTCGAACAGTTTCACATGGGTGAACTGGTAGCCGCCATCCAGCAGCAGCTGCGCATCGCGGAGGAAGCTTTGCGGGTTGCAGCTGATTGCAATCACCTTCTTTACTTTTGATTTGGCGAGCTGGGCCATCTGCGCTTCGGCGCCGGCGCGGGGCGGGTCGATCACCACGGCATCCATATCTTTGAGTTCAATCGGCGTGAGCGGCTCGTTGAAGAGGTTGCGTTTTTCGATTTTGATGGTGGGGTCGATTTTTGCGGCTTCGCGCAGCGCGGCAATCGCATCGCCATCGGCATCCACCGCCAGCACATGCGCTTTGGCGGCTTGCGCTAATGTGAAGGTGCCGGCGCCGCAGAATAAATCGGCAAAATCCTTCACGCCCTTTAAATGCTGGGCAATATAATCCTGCATCGCGCTTTCAATCTCGGCGCTCGCCTGCAAAAAGCCGCCGGGCGGCGGGTAAAGCGTGTAATCGCCATAGGTCATGTGCAGGCGGTTGAGTTCTGCAATCGTGACCAGCCCCTGCTTGGATGTGCGGCTATACACACTGCCCACGCCGTGCGCCGTGGCCCAGCCAACAATTTTCTGTTCGGCCTCGCGCGAAAAATCGAGGCCTAAAAAAACAATCTGCACCACGCCATCATGTTCCGTCACATGCGCGTGCAGGCTCTCACCATCGTTTAAAATATCGGCCAGCAGCGCGCGAAGCGGCGCGAGCAGTTTTTCGATGGCGGGCCGCACGACCGTGCAGCTCTGGATATCAATCAGATGCCGGCTGGCGCGTTCATTAAAGCCAAGCGTGAGCGCGCCATGGTGTTTGGCCGCCGTAAACACGGCGCGGCGGCGGGAATGCGGGGGCGTGAGCACGGCTTCAATCGGCGGCGTTTTGATGCCGGCGCGTTCCAGCATGAATGCCAGTTTGGAAAGCTTCCAGTTGGTATAAAACCCCAGCTCCATATGCTGCATCTTGCAGCCGCCGCAGCGCGTGAAATGGGGGCATGGCGGGGCCACGCGCGCTGGGCTGGGGTTCCTGATCTCTTTCACCACCACATCGGTCTCGCGCTTGTGCAAGACAATATCGGCAATCACCTGTTCGCCCGGCAGCGTGAAGGGCACGAACAGCGCGCGGCCTTCATAGCCCGCCACGCCATCGCCCTCGCCGCCCAGTTTGTCGATTACAAGTTCCGCGCTCACAGATATTTCTTGATCTGCTGGCGAAGGTTTTCAGGGATCGGTTCCGCCTCGCCGCTGTCATGGCCGATCCACACCGAAATGTTCTCGCAGGTCGCCACACAGGTATCGCCCTGGAACACCGCACTGGCCATATGCAGCGAGGAATTGCCCATCTTCAAAATCCGCTGGCCGATGCGAATGGCGTTGGGGTAGTTCAGCTGGTTTACAAAAAAGATGGTGTGCTTGAACAACACGAAATGCGCCGGGGTGAGCCAGCCCTTGGGCTGCACATCTTCCAGCCAGCGCATGCGGGCGGTCTCGAAGTAAATGCCGATCACATTATTATTAACATGGCTATAGGCATCGAGGTCGTGAAAACGCACGCTCTCATTGATCCAGTGCTGGTAAAAGCCGGGTTTTTCGTATTCGGGATGATCGGTGGGCATGAAGAATAATCGCCTATTCTTTTGGTGCGTAATAAGCTAGGTTCCCCAGCGTAAAAACGAAAGGATTTTTTCTCATGTCCCCCACCACCGGCGAAGGCCAGGGCGCTGAAGCCCTTTTTGATCAGGCGTTGGAAGTTGCCGATAAGCACCTTGATGAAGCGCTGAAAGAAGGCGGCGCGCTGGCGGATTACGTGACCGTTGCCATGATCGAGGCCGCGGTGAACCGCGCCGTGGACGTGGCGGGCCATGAAGACATCGCCGAAATGCTGCGCGACCTCGCCAACCAGATCGAAGCCGACATGGACAGTGACGGCGACGACGAGGAAGACGACGAGGACGAAGACGAAGACGAAGAAGACGACGACGAAGAATAAGAGCAGCTTATGAACGCGCGCGGCTATTTCGCCGTTGGGGTGGAAGGCATCAGCAAGGCGCATAACCTTGGCAATCTGATGCGCACCGCCCACGCGTTCGGCGCCAGCTTTTTCTTCACCATCAACGATTCAATCACCGTTCAGGATACCAAAGGCAGCGACACCAGCGATTCCACGCTGCACATGCCGTTCTACCGCTACAAATCGCTGGATGAATTGCAGCTGCCCAAAGATTGCCAGCTGGTCGGCATTGAACTCATGGAAAATTCCGTGGATATGCCAAGCTTCCGGCACCCGCTGCGTGCCGCCTATATATTAGGCCCGGAAATGGGCTCGCTCTCGCCAGGTACCGTGAAGCGCTGCGCCCACATCGTAAAAATCCCCGCCAAATTCTGCGTGAATGTCGGCGTGGCCGGCGCCATCACCATGTACGACCGCATGGTAAGTTTAGGCAAATATGCGGAGCGGCCGGTAAGAGCCGGCGGCGCGTAAGACCCTCTATGTACGTACCGGCGAAAGCCGGTACCCAGTTTTGCCTCCCCAAACCAAACTGGATTCCGGCTTTCGCCGGAATGTTCGTATGGGATTTGTTTAGCGGATGGATGGGCCCCGTTTTTCAACGGGGCATACGGAAAGTTACCGCTCCAAAAACGCCATAATACGGTCGAGCCATGACGGCCTATCGCTTTCGCTGCGGCCCGCCACCACATATAAGGTCTCGCGCGTGACCTGCACGGGCACTTTGATAAAGCGCGCGACTTCCACCACATCGCCGCGGCTGTATTGCGTGGCTTCGCCATCCAGTACCATGACAACCGCATGCGCGTTGAAACGTTCGACTTCTAAAATATGCCGCGCATCAGCGCCTGCGGGCACGCTAATAAAGTGCAGCGGCGTGGCGAGGCCATGCACATGACCATGCCGGCCGGCGGCCGTGACATGCCAGTGAATTTTTTCGCCGCGCTTGCCGATCACATCCTGGAGGGCCAGCGGAAATCGTTCATCGCCGGCATCGGGCAAGGGCAACGTGACATCAATGCAGACGGGCGGGCCGTTTTCATCGATCTTGTGCATTAAATTTTCAAGGCAGCCGGCATCCAGTTCCTCCGGCGGTAAATCTTCCAGGCCCAAACCCGCCTGCGCTTCATAGCTTTGCAATTCCTGCCGGCAGGCGGGGCAGAAGGCCAGATGGCTTTCCACCAGCAAGTGCATGGCATCGCTTAAGTGGCCGGAAGCAAAACGCATCAGCGTCTCGCAGGTGGGGTGCAGGCGTGGCGATTGGAATGCGGTCATGTGCCTTCCTCGTTGATATTTTTGCGAAGGCGCGCCAGCGCCAGACGCAAACGTGATTTCACGGTGCCGAGCGGAATTTTACGCGCTTCCGCAATCATATGGTGCGAACGGTCCTGAAAAAAAGAATCCTCCACCAGTTCGCGCTGGGCCTGGGGCAAATGCTGCACGGCTTCCCTCACCGCTTTGCCTTCGCGTTCGGCGTCCATGCCCTGCTGCGGTTCATATGCGGGCTCTTCAATCTGGCTGAAATCGTCGGTCGGAATGGCGGCGTTTTTGTTTTTGCGCCAGCTATCAATCAAACGGTTGCGGGCAATCGTGAAAATCCATGTACTCGCCCGGGCCTTGGCGCCATCAAACTGGCCGGCGCGTTTCCAGATTTGCAGCATGATATCCTGCGTTAAATCTTCGGCGGCATCCGGCGCTAAACCTTGCCGGCGCAAATAGGCTTTTACGCGCGGCGCGAAGTAATTGAAGAGCTGCACGAACGCCTGCTTATCCGCAGCCGCGCCGATGCGTTGCAGCCATTCACTGGCTTCATCGGGGGCTTGGCTTGGTTTAACGAGGCGATCCATATGCTTTTATCGGCTAAAACCGCGCCATAAAACAAGGCAGAAGGTTAAAAGCGTTCATATTTTATCCATTTTTGCGGCTTAGCTTTTGAGCCATGCGCTTTTTGATTCTTCTTCTTGCCTTATTTGCCGCCCTGCCGGCGCAAGCTGCCACCAAAAAACTGAATAGCTTCGGCGCGTGGCAAACCTTCCACCTGACCGAAGGCGGGCAGGATGTATGTTATATGGTGCAGCGCCCGGCTAAAACCAGCTTTGCCCCCGGCGTGGAAGCCAAGCCCAAAAAAGGAAAAGCAAAACCGGAAGCCAAGCGCGGCGCGCCGGCGCTGCTCATCACGCTGCGCCCCACCGAAGGGCTGAACCCGGTGGTGAGCTATGATGCCGGTTATATCTTCAAGCCGCAGTCGGAAGCCGTGCTGCAAATCGGCAAAACCAAATTCACGATGTTCACCGACAAGGCGTCAGCCTGGGCGCGCAGCGGCGCGATTGACCGCGCGATCACCAACGCCATTCTGAAAAGCAAAACCGTGAACGTGGCGGGCCGGTCGGCCAAAGGCGGCAAAAGCCTGGATGTGTTCGACGTAAAAGGCGCCGATAAAGCCTATGCCGCAATCGCCAAAAACTGCGGGTTGCATTGACTTCGCGTATGCCCCTGCGCAGGCAGGGGCTCATCTATCCATCCTACTACTCTCTCCGAACATACCAGCGAAAGCTGGTATCCAGTTTGTATGGGACAAGAAAACTGGGTCCCGGCTTTCGCCGGGACGTACAGCCTTACTTGTATCAGCTTCTAAAGCCTTATGCTTACGCAAGTTTTGACAAGTCAGCCACGAAACCGGCATAACAGCGCCGCTATGGCAGAGACCAAAACCAACCTGATCGGCTTATCGCTGGACGACCTCACCGCGCGCATCGGCGCGCTGGGCTTCGAAGCCTACCGTGCGCGCCAGATCTGGAACTGGATGTATGTGCGCGGCGCCACCGATTTTAGCGTGATGAGCAACATCGCCAAGCCCATGCAGGAGAAATTAGCGGAACATTTTACGCTTGCCCGCCCCACGGTTTCCATGGCGCAGAAATCAGTCGACGGCACGCAGAAATGGCTGCTCGCCATGGCCGATAACCAGCAGGTGGAATGCGTGCATATCCCCGATGTGGTGGAAGGCCGCGGCGCGCTGTGCGTCTCAAGCCAGGTGGGGTGCACGCTCACCTGCCGCTTCTGCCACACTGGCACGCAGCGGCTGGTGCGGAATTTAGATGCCTCGGAAATTGTGAATCAGGTTTTGCATGCGCGCGATGCCGTGGGCGACTGGACGGCGAAGTCGGAAGACAAGCGCATCAATAATTTAGTTTTCATGGGCATGGGCGAGCCGCTGTTCAATTACGAGAACGTGGCGGCGGCCATCAAAATCTTGCTCGATCCCGATGGCGTGGGTTTTTCCAAACGCCGCATCACGCTTTCCACCTCGGGCGTCGTGCCGATGATCGAGCGCTGCGGGAACGAGCTGGAAGTAAGTCTGGCCGTGAGCCTGCATGCGACCAACGACGCGCTCCGCGATCAAATCGTGCCATTAAACCGCAAATACCCCATCAAAGAGCTGATGCAGGCATGCCGGAACTATCCGGCCGTCAGCAATTCGCGGCGCATTACGTTTGAATATGTGATGCTGAAAGGCGTGAATGACAGCGACGCGGATGCGCGGGCGCTGTGCAAGCTGCTCGCGGGCATTCCATCCAAAGTAAACCTTATCCCCTTCAACCCGTGGCCGGGTTCGCCATTCGAATGTTCGGATGATGCGCGCATCAATGCGTTCGGCGATATCGTGAATGCCGCCGGCTATGCCAGCCCCGTGCGCACGCCCCGCGGGCGCGATATCATGGCGGCGTGCGGGCAGCTCAAATCCGCCTCCATGAAACTCAGCGCCGCCGAACGCGCGGCGATTGCCGAACTGCAAAAAGAAAAAGACATGGCCGTGGGACTTGCCTGATGGAAGAGATTTTGCATCATCCCGTTGTGCCCACGCTGCTCACCTGCCTGCTCGCCATCTGGCCCATCGTAAAAATTTATGCGCGCGTCGGTTTTCCAAAAAGCTGGGGTTTCTGGTCGCTCAGTATTTTTGCTTCGTTGCTCATTCCCTATCTCGGTTTATTATTGGTGTGCGCACCGCTGGCGTTGAAGCCGTGGCCGAAATTCCCATCGCCACCCAAGCCGGCCAAACCTGTGAAAACGCCAATATAATATGAATAACCTGCTCGATACACTTCACGCGCCGATGCACAGCTTTTTAAGCCTGTCGCCCTATATCTCCATGACGATTACCGGCGTATTGATGGCGATCATGCTGGCACTGGCGGGCGTTGTTTTGGCCCGCATGGGCCGCAAGCCCTTATGGGCGCTGCTCATGATCGTGCCGGTTGTGAATGCCGTTGCGCTTTGGGTTTTAGCTGCGCGCAAATTCCCGCGCGAGAAACTCGGGCTTTAAAAACTTTTAAGCCCCTCCCTCCGGGAGGGGTTGGGGAGGGGAATCCTCTCCCTTATGCGAATTCTCTAGATGGATAGGATTGCCCGCCCCTCGCCCCTCCCGAAGGGAGGGGAATTAGAACAGGCCGGTCACGTCGCCTTTTTCATTCAGCCCAATTGTATTGGCCGCCGGCACGCGCGGCAGGCCCGGCATGGTCATGATATCGCCGGTGAGCGCCACCACGAAACCGGCGCCGGCGGAGAGCCGTACATCACGCACCGGCAGCGCGAAGCCGGTCGGCGCGCCGAGTAGTTCGGGATCGGCTGAAAAACTATATTGCGTTTTCGCCATGCAAATCTGCAAGCCGCCATAACCCTGCGCTTCATAGGCCGCCAGCTTCTCCTGCGCGATTTCGGAAAATTCCACGCTGCCGGCGCGGTAAATCTTGGTCGCAATGGTGCGGATTTTATCGGCGAGCGGCATATTATCCGGATAGATCGGCGCGTAATTCGCCTTGTTTTCCGCGCATATTTCGATGATTTCATGCGCGAGAGCAATCGCGCCCTTGCCGCCTTCGCCCCAGTGGCGGCAGAGATGGGCGGGCACGCCCCAGCCTTTGCACGCCGCCAGCACGGCATCGCTTTCCGCTGCGGTATCATTCACAAAATGGTTGATCGCGACCACCACCGGCAACCCGAAGCCGCGCAGATTTTCGACATGGCGCTGCAAATTCACGAGGCCCCGCGTGAGCGCCGCGACATCCTCGTTGCCCAAATCTTTTTTGGAAACGCCGCCCTGCATCTTGAGCGCGCGGATGGTCGCCACCACCACCGCCGCATCCGGCCGCAGCCCAGTCTGCCGGCATTTGATATCGAGGAATTTCTCGGCGCCCAGATCGGCGCCGAAGCCCGCTTCCGTCACCACAAAATCCGCAAGCTTCAATGCCGCGGTGGTCGCGATCACGGAATTGCAGCCATGCGCGATATTCGCAAACGGCCCGCCGTGAATGAGGGCCATTGTACCTTCCAGCGTTTGCACTAAATTGGGGTTCAGCGCATCTTTCAATAGCACCTGCATGGCGCCGGTGGCCTGAATATCAGCCGCCGTCACGTTTTTGCCGGATGCGTTTCGGCCAATAACCATGCGGTCTAAGCGCGCCTTCAAATCCTTCATGTTTTGCGCAAGGCAGAACACCGCCATGACTTCGCTGGCAACCGTAATATCAAACCCATCCGCACGTTTCGGGCCTTTGCCAAAGCGCCCGACTTCAATCGAACGCAGCGCGCGGTCGTTCATATCCATGGCGCGGCGCCATTGAATGGCGTTCGGGTCTATACCCAAATCATTGCCCCAGTACATGTGATTATCGATGAGCGCGGAAAGTAAATTATGCGCCGCCGTAATCGCATGGAAGTCGCCGGTGAAATGGAGGTTGATGTCTTCCATCGGGCCCACCTGCGCATACCCGCCGCCCGTCGCGCCGCCCTTCATGCCAAAGCACGGGCCCAGCGAAGGTTCACGCAAAGCCACGCAGACTTTTTTGCCCGCTAATGAAAGCGCATCGGAAAGACCAATCGTCGTGGTCGTCTTGCCTTCGCCCGCAGCCGTAGGGTTGATGGCGCTCACCAAAATCAGTTTGCTCTGGCGCTTGGGCAGGCCCTGCAGCCAGTTCAGATCGATCTTGGCCTTGGTGGTGCCATAGGGAATAAGGGCGGCGGCCGGAATCCCGGCTTTTTCCGCTATTTCGCTGACGGGTTTAAGCTTCGCCGCATGGGCAATTTTAAGGTCGATATCGCTGGCCATGACAAATACCTTAAAAGCCCCAATAGATTCGCGGCAAACGCTTCCTTACACCCCTCCCTCCGGGAGGGGC
>JBEHYA010000015.1:0-27610 GCA_048498415.1 Pseudomonadota bacterium | reverse complement strand
GGGGAGCTGTCCCTACTGCGGCCGGGGCCGGAGCACATGGCGCCCACCTGCTTGAGCAGGCCGTGAGGGATGCATAAACCCACGCCCCTCTGGCTGCTTCCACTTTAATTTTTGCAAGGTGCCATGGAATCTCTGAAGCCGGTTAAAAAGCAGATACGCATCGAAGCGCAGGCCGCCCGCGCCGCAGCGTTTGCCGCCGACCCGCTGGCGGGCGAAAAAATCCGCGACCTGTTTCTGGAAAACTTCAGCGGCATTGAAGACAACGCGGTGATCTCTGGCACCATCGCGATCGGAACGGAAATCGATACCATGCCGCTGCTGGTCGCCCTGCATGCCCAGCGCCACCCCTTATGCCTGCCGGTTGCGGATTACGAGCATGATACGCCGCTAAAATTTTATGCCTATAAGCCGGGTGATACTTTACGCGAAGGCCTTATGGGCACACGCGTGCCAAACCACGATCAGCCCGCGATGACGCCACGCGTTCTGTTATGCCCGTTGCTTGCGTTTGACCGGGAAGGCGGCCGGCTGGGGTATGGCGGCGGCTATTACGATGCCACGCTGGGCGAATTGCGGCGTCGCGGGCCCGTGCTCACCATTGGTATCTGTTTTGCCGCCCAGGAGATTACGCAGTTCAGCCAGCAATTCACGGCTGTGCCCATGAGCCCCAAGGACCAGCGGCTGGATGCGATTTTGACGGAAAAAGAAGTGATCCGCGTGCCGGCGCTACAACCCGCCTAGACAGCCCCCGGGCCCCCTACTATTCTTAGGCCCGGTTTTCACGCGTGTTCCCACCTTCCCTGCTTCCCCCGAGGTTTCCCATGACAATTCGCCTTGCCCTGATCCCTGCTTTTGTTCTGGCTGCATTGCTGGCTATGCCGGCTGCCGCCGAAACGCCCGCCGCGGCGCCCGCCACCAAAGCCGCGCCGGCCGCCAAGGCGCCCGCCGGTAACGTGACGGATTTAGACGACAAGCGCATGGGCAAGATGCGCGACCGCTGGCGCAAGATGACGCCGGAACAGCGCGATGAAATGCGCCAGAAGGCCGAACGCCGCCTGCAGGAACGTTATGAACGTTTAAGCGCGGGCGAACAGGGCGCGGTTAACAGCATCATGGCGGATATGGATAAGCTGAGCAAAGAGCAGCGCTCCATCCTCATGGCCAAGGTGCGCCAGAAATCCTACAAGGAACATATCCAGCGCAAACTGATGAAGGAAATGGAAGACAAGGCGCCCGCCGCGAAGATGGATGCTGCGCCCAAGACCGAGGCAGCGCCTGCCGCGGCTGAACCCGCGCCGGCCCCTGCTGCGCCCGCAAGCGCGCCCGTGGCATCGCCCGCACCGACGCCGACGCCCGCGCCGGCCGCTGCACCGGCCCCGGCCGAAGCTGCCCCGGCGGCACCCGCGCCGGCCGCGCCTGCGCATTAAGGCAAACGATCAAACTCCCCGCTTTATATAAGAAGCGGGGAGTTTTTATTTTTAGTGATGAGATTTTGAGTATGGCTAATCCTCCTCCCACCCCTGCCCCTGAATTATCGGAAAGCGAAGCCCGCGCCGCGCGGCTGTGGAAGCTGGAAGAACTCACGCGCGATTTTGGCGACCCGTTCCTGCAAACCAAATTCGATAAGCAGCACAACGCCGCCGCCCTCAAAGACCAGTTCAAGGATTTACCCGCCGGCGAGAAAAGCGATTTCACCGCCAAGATTGCAGGGCGCGTGATGGCCATTCGCAACAGCGGCATGTTCCTGGATGTGCTGGACGATAGCGGCCGCATTCAGGTTTTTCATAATTTAAAAGAGACGGATGAGAAGCGCCTCAAGTTGCTCAAGCTGCTTGATCTCGGCGATATCATTGGCGTGACCGGCATTATTCGCCGCACGCCGCGCGGCGAGCTCACGCTGGATGCCACGGATTTAACGGTGCTGGCCAAAGCGCTGGAACAGCCGCCGGAAAAATACCACGGCCTGAAAGATATTGAATTCCGCTACCGCCACCGCGAGCAGGATTTAGTAGCCAACGAAAAATCGCGCGAGACGCTGCGCAACCGCTTCCGCATCATCGCAAGCGTGCGCCATGTGATGGAAGAGCGCGGCTATATGGAGGTCGAGACCCCCATTCTGCACAACATTCCGGGCGGCGCGCTGGCCAAGCCGTTCAACACGCACCATAACGCGCTGGATATTCCATTATACCTGCGTATCGCGACCGAACTGCATTTAAAGCGCCTGGTGATCGGCGGTTTGTCGGAACGCGTGTATGAAATCGGGCGTATTTTCCGTAATGAGGGCATATCCCCACGGCACAACCCGGAATTCACCTCGATTGAGCTCTATCAAGCCTATGGCGATTTCGAGAGCATGATTGAAATTACCGAAGCTGTGTTGAGCCGCGCCTGCCAGACGGTGCATGGCGGCACCACAGCGATGTTCGGCGGCATTGAGCTGAATTTTAAACCACCCTTCCGCCGCGCCACGATTTTTGAACTGGTGAAAGAACACACCGGCGTCGACTTCCTGCAATTCAAGGACGTTGCCAAGGCGCGCGAGCAGGCGTTGAAGGTTGGCGTGAAAACCGACCCGAAATCCAACTGGGGCCAGGTGGTGGAAACCGTGTTCGGCGAAAAGGTGGAACAGCATCTTATTCAGCCCGTCCACGTGATGGATCTCCCGAAGGATATTTCGCCCCTCGCCAAATCCTACCCCAACAACCCCGATATCGCGCAGCGGTTTGAGACCTATGTGAACGGCTGGGAAGTCGCCAACGGCTTCTCGGAGCTCAATGACCCGCGCGAGCAGCGCAAGCGCTTTGAAGAACAGGCCCGCCAGAAGGCCGCCGGCAACGACGAGGCGCATTCGGTGGATGAAGAATTCCTCAAAGCCATGGGCTTTGGCATGCCCACCATGGGCGGCCTTGGCATCGGCATCGACCGCATGGTGATGCTGATGACCGATAGCCAGACGATCAGGGAAGTCATTGCGTTCCCGACGCTTAGACCCCTCTAACGAACATACCAGCGAAAGCTGGTATCCAGTTTGCTTATACAAACCAAACGGGGTCCCGGCTTTCGCCGGGACGTACGTATAGATCAGGCGGCTAAATATTCCTGGATGGATTTCACCTGCAACTGGCCGGCTTGCAGCACTTCAATCCCCTTCACCACGGAAACGGATTCCGAGATAGTGGTGTAGTACGGGATTTTGTTGAGCAAAGCGGTCTGGCGCAGCGAGAAACTATCCGCAATTGCCTTGGCGCCTTCGGTGGTGTTGAGCACCAGATGCACATTACCGTTGATCATTTCATCCACAATATGGGGCGAGCCTTCCAGCACCTTGTTGATGCGTTTTACTTCCAGGCCCTTATCGTGCAGGAAGCGCGCGGTACCGGCGGTAGCCAAAATCTTGAAGCCCAGCTTGGCGAGTTTCGCGGCGACGGGATAAATCGCTTCCTTATCGCTATCGCGCACCGAGACGAACACGGTGCCCTTCATGGGCAGCTTGATACCGGCGCCGAGCTGCGATTTGGCGAACGCCCGGGCGAAATCGCTATCGATGCCCATGACTTCGCCGGTAGATTTCATTTCAGGTCCCAAAATCACATCCACACCGGGGAAGCGGTTGAAGGGGAAGACGGCTTCCTTCACTGCCGTATGGTGCATGCTAATGGACTTGAGCTTGAAATTGGAGAGCTTCTCCCCCGCCATGATGCGCGCCGCAATCTTGGCGACCGGGTTGCCGGTGGCTTTTGCCACAAACGGCACCGTGCGGCTGGCACGGGGGTTTACTTCCAGAATGTATACCTGCCCGGCTTTGACGGCGAACTGCACGTTCATAAGACCGACTACGCCGATATCGAGGGCCATCTGGCGCGACTGGTCTTCGATTTCGGTCACGATGGCTTTGGAGAGCGTATGCGGCGGCAGGCTGCAAGCGCTATCGCCCGAATGAATGCCGGCTTCTTCGATATGTTCCATCACGCCGGCGATGAAGACTTCCTTGCCATCGCAGATAACATCCACATCCACTTCGATCGCATCCGAGAGATAACGGTCGATGAGCACCGGATTATCACCAGATACCTTCACGGCGGTAGCGACATAGCGCAGCAATTGCTCGCGGTTATGCACGATTTCCATAGCGCGGCCACCCAGCACGTAAGATGGGCGAAGCACGACGGGATAACCAATACGTGCCGCTTCTTTTTCCGCTTCGCCGACGCTGCGGGCGACGCCGTTTTCCGGCTGGCGCAAGCCTAAGCGCTTGATGAATTTCTGGAAGCGTTCGCGGTCTTCCGTCATATCGATAGCATCGGGCGTGGTGCCGAGAATGGGAATGCCGGCGGCCTCGAGTTGTTCCGCCAGTTTGAGGGGCGTCTGGCCGCCGAACTGGACGATGAGGCCGAGAAGCTCGCCCGATTGCTGCTCGACGCGCACGATTTCCATCACGTCTTCGATGGTGAGCGGCTCGAAATACAGGCGGTCGGACGTATCATAGTCGGTGGAGACGGTTTCCGGGTTGCAGTTGACCATGATGGTCTCAAAGCCGGCTTCGCGGAGCGCGAATACGGCATGAACGCAGCAATAATCGAACTCAATGCCCTGCCCGATGCGATTAGGCCCGCCACCAAGGATCATGATCTTTTTGCGGCCCGAGGGCTTGGCTTCGTTGACCGCGCCAAGCTGCTCGTAGGTGGAATACATATAAGCGGTGCTTGAGGCAAATTCCGCCGCGCAGGTATCGATGCGCTTGTAAACCGGGTGCACATTGAGTTTTTCGCGCAAGGCGGCCACATCGCGGCGCTTTTTGTCGGCGAGCTGCGCAAGGCGCGCATCCGAGAAACCCATATGCTTGAGGTTCATCAAGGCTTGCGCATCTTTGGGCAGGCCGTTCTTGATAACCTGCTGCTCGGCTTCCACGATTTCCTTGATCTGTTCGAGGAACCACGGGTCGATCTTGCATAAATTATGAATGTCGGAGAGCGACATACCGTGGCGGAACGCCTGCGCGATGACCAGCAGGCGGTCATGCGTGGGTTTGCCCAGCGCCTCGCGCAGCACCAGCGGGTCGGTATCGGCGCCGGGGAGTTCCATATCATCGAAACCATTCAGGCCGGTTTCCATGGAACGCAGGGCCTTTTGCACGGATTCCTGCCAGGAACGGCCCACCGCCATCACCTCGCCTACCGACTTCATGGCGGTGGTAAGCAGCGGATCACAGCCGGGGAATTTCTCAAATGCAAAACGGGGAATTTTGGTGACCACGTAATCGATGGTGGGCTCGAAACTGGCAGGGGTGACGCCCGTCATATCATTCTGCAGTTCATCCAGCGTGTAACCGACCGCGAGCTTGGCGGCGATTTTGGCGATGGGGAAACCGGTGGCCTTGGAAGCCAGCGCCGACGAACGGCTCACGCGCGGGTTCATTTCAATCACCACCATGCGGCCATCCGCGGGGTTCACCGCGAACTGCACGTTGGAGCCGCCAGTATCGACACCGATTTCGCGCAAGACCGCGAGCGAGGCGTTCCGCATGATCTGGTATTCTTTATCGGTGAGCGTAAGGGCCGGCGCAACGGTGATGCTGTCACCGGTATGAATGCCCATCGGGTCGACGTTTTCAATGGAGCAGATGATGATGCAGTTGTCTTTTTTATCGCGCACCACCTCCATCTCGTATTCTTTCCAGCCGAGCACGCTTTCTTCGACCAGCACTTCGTGGACGGGGCTGGCTTCCAGACCGCCGCTCACGATCTCGTTATATTGCGTCTTATTGTAAGCAATGCCGCCGCCGGTACCGGCCAGCGTGAAGCTGGGGCGGATGATGGCGGGAAGGCCCACTTTATTGAGCGCTTCCGCCGCGTCGTTCATATCTTTCACCAGCTGGCTCTTGGGGCTTACCAGACCAATCTTATCCATGGCGTTGCGGAACAACAGGCGGTCTTCCGCTTTTTCAATGGCATCCTGCTTGGCGCCGATAAGCTCAATGCCTAAACGATCCAGCGTGCCGTCTTTCACCAGCGCCATCGCGGTGTTGAGGGCCGTTTGGCCGCCCATGGTTGGCAGCAGCGCATCCGGTTTTTCTTTTTCCAGAATTTTGGTGACCATTTCCGGCGTGATGGGCTCGATATAGGTCGCATCCGCCATGTTGGGGTCGGTCATGATGGTGGCGGGGTTGGAATTGACCAGCACCACGCGGTAGCCTTCCTGCCGCAATGCCTTGCAGGCCTGCGCGCCCGAGTAATCGAACTCGCACGCCTGGCCGATCACGATCGGGCCTGCGCCGATGATGCAGATGGTTTTGATATCTGTACGCTTGGGCATTTTCTCAATCACTCTCTTCTTTGTCATGCCGGCGAAGGCCGGCATCCACGACAGGCCACAAGACGTATATCATCCTGTTTGGCTTTCCGTGGATCCCGGCCTTCGCCGGGATGACGGTTATGGTTACGCGGCTTTGCTGGCCGAATTATTACGCATCAATTCTACAAAACGCTGGAACAGGTAATGGCTGTCTTCCGGGCCGGGAGAAGCTTCCGGGTGGTATTGCACCGAAAACGCCGGCCGATCTTTCAGGCGCAGGCCTTCATTGGTTTTATCAAAGAGGCTGGTATGCGTGACTTCCGCATTTGCCGGCAGCGTTTTGATATCCACGCCAAAGCCGTGGTTCTGGCTGGTGATTTCAACGCGCGTAGTGGTGTGATCTTGCACGGGCTGGTTGGCGCCGCGGTGGCCGCGGGTGAGTTTGTAGGTTTTTGCACCAATCGCGAGGGCGAGCATCTGGTGGCCCAGACAAATGCCAAAGGTTGGAATGCGGGCTTCGAGAATTTTCTGAATAACCGGCACGGCGTAGACGCCGGTGGCCGCAGGGTCGCCGGGGCCGTTCGATAAAAACACGCCATCGGGCTTGAGGGCCATAATAGCTTCCGCCGTGGTGGTGGCCGGCACAACCGTGACCTTGCAGCCCACTTCCGCGAGGCAGCGCAGAATGTTTTGCTTGGCGCCGTAATCGATGGCGACCACGTGGTAGCGCGGGCTGGTTTGCGTTTGATAGCCCTTGCCGAGCACCCAGTTGGACGTATCCCAGTTATATTGTTTCTTGCAAGTGACATCGGGCACCAGATCCATGCCGTTCAGGCCGGGCCAATCCTTGGCTTTCTTGATCAGTGCGGGAATATCAAATTCGCCTTCGCGGTTGAAGGCGATCACGCCGTTGGGCGCGCCTTTATCACGAATGTGATGGGTGAGCTGGCGCGTATCGACGCCGGTGATGCCGGTGATGCTGTTTTTTTCCAGCCATGTTTGGAGATTCTGTTTCGCGCGCCAGTTGGAAGGCGTGGTGATGTTTTCGCGGAGCACAAGCCCGCGCGCGGCGGGCTTCACGGATTCCACATCTTCATCATTCGCGCCGACGTTACCAATGTGGGGGAATGTGAAGGTGATGATCTGGCCGGCGTAGCTGGGATCGGTGAGGATTTCCTGGTAGCCGGTGATGGAGGTGTTGAAGCAGACTTCGCCCACCACGATGCCCTCGGCACCGCAACCGGTGCCCCAAATGACGCTTCCATCACCTAAAACAAGAACAGCATTGGCGTGATCAGGTTTTTGGGGGGCGTTGGGGCGTTCAGACATCCGGCTCTCAAATCTCTATGTTCGCGCAAGAACGCGCGTTCCGCGGGGAACGTGGCTTGCTAGGGTTACAATTTGCCGGGGAGCAAATTGGCGAGAGTATCCTTATCCGGGCGCCCCAGCGCAATCCTTTTTTTAAGTAACTTTTTGGGCCTGTTTTTCGGGCATTCCTGGCCATAGATTCTAGAGGCCAACTATGCCTTAATAGGCCCGATTTCACCCCTTTCCTGAGAAAAGCCATGCTACGCGAAAAAATCACCGAATCTCTCAAAGCCGCCATGATCGCCAAGGATGCCAATGCGACCCAGACCATCCGCATGATCAATGCCGCCATCAAGCAGAAGGATATCGACGTGGCCCGCCCGCGTGGGGATGAACAGATCAAGGAAGAAGAAGTGCTCTCCTTGCTCCAGGGTTTGATTAAGAGCCGCCGCGAAAGCGTTGAATTATATACAAAAGGCGGCCGGCAGGATCTGGTGGATAAAGAAACTGCCGAGATCGCCCAGATTGAAAAATTCCTGCCCAAACAGATGAGCGATGCGGAAGTCAAAGACGCCATCAAGGCCATTATCGCCGCCACCGGCGCCGCCGGCATTAAAGACATGGGCAAGGTGATGGGCGAACTGAAGGCCAAATACGCCGGCCAGATGGATATGAGCAAGGCCGGCGCCGCCGTGCGCGACGTGTTATCGAAGGCGGCTTAAACCGGCATGGCCACCTTCACCCCCGCTTTTCTGGATGAGCTCCGCACCCGGCTTCCGGCTTCGGAAGTGATCGGGCGGCGGGTGAAGCTTGTGCGGGCGGGGCGGGAGTTCAAGGCGTGCTGCCCGTTCCATAAGGAAAAATCGGCGAGCTTTACGGTCAACGATAGCAAAGGTTTTTTCCACTGCTTCGGTTGCGGGGCGCATGGCGATATTATCGGTTTTACCATGCGCATCGAAAACCGGTCATTCCCCGATGCCGTGGAAACGCTGGCGAATCTGGCCGGCATGGACGTGCCGAAATCCAGCCCCGAAGAAGCCGAGCGGTATGAGCAGGAAAAAAATCTTTATACCCTGATTGAAGACGCGGCACGGTTTTTTGAAGAGCAGCTGTTCAGTGCCGCAGGCAAACCGGCGCTGGATTATGCGCGGTCACGGGGCCTCAGCGATGAATGTATCACGCGTTTTCGCCTAGGTTTTGCACCTAATGACGCGCAGGCGCTGATCAAGCATTTAACGGCCAAGAATTATACGCCGCAGCAGATGATTGATGCGGGTTTGGCCAAACAGCCGGAAGGCGAAAACCGGATTTACAGTTTTTTCCGCGGGCGTTTGATTTTTCCCGTCGGCGACCGGCGCGGCCGCGTGGTGGCGTTCGGCGCGCGTTTGCTGGAAGGCGATGGGCCCAAATACATCAACTCGGCCGATCATGGGTTATTCCATAAGGGCCAGTTGCTGTATGGTTTTTCGCGCGCGCGCGCAGCAGCAGCGGATGGCAAGCCGATTGTCGTCACGGAAGGCTATATGGATGTGATCCGTATGGTGGAAGCTGGCTTCACGGGCGCGGTGGCGCCGCTGGGCACGGCTTTGACGGAAGACCAAATTCAGCTGATCTGGAAAATTATTCCAAAGCCGCCTGTGCGGCCCGATCTGCTCAATCACATTCCAGTATTATGCTTTGATGGCGATAATGCTGGCCAGCGGGCAGCCGCACGGGCGCTCGACCGCATTTTGCCATTCCTTGGCGCCGATCAAAGCGCGCGCTTTGCGATTATGCCGGAAGGCGAAGACCCGGATAGCCTCATCCGCAATCGCGGCGTGCCGGCGATGCAGGCGGTGCTGGATCAGGCGTTCTCATTGATCGATTTCATGTGGCGTGTCACGGCGGGTCAGCGGCCTTTAAATACGCCGGAAGACCGCGCCGGTTTCAGGCGCGCGCTGGATGAACGCGTGGCCACCATTCAGGACACGCGCCTGCAGCAGGATTATAAAACAGCCCTGCAAACCAAATGGCAGGAACAGTTTAGTGCACCCGCACAAAACCGTACGCCATGGGTAAAAAATTTCGGCAACAAATTTGGCCGCAAGCCGTTTGCCTCGAACCAGAGCTTCGGCCCGCTGGTGCGCCCGCGGCCCCTCCCCGGCAATTTGCAGGAACGGATTGTGCTGGCGCTGATCATCAATCATCCCGCGCTGTTCACGGAGATGGAAGAAGCGGTGCACTCCCTGCCCTTCGCTGACCCGGAACTGGAAAAACTGCGCGTCGCGATTTTTGATTTGATGAGCGAACGCGAAGACGGCGAAGTGACCGCGCCCCTTAAAGACCAGCTGGAAATGGCGGGCCATGCCAGCGTGATGGCGCGCGTGCTGGGGCCTGACCTGCTCATGCACGCCGGCTTCGTGCGCGAGAACCGCCCGCTGGAAGTTGCCCGCGCCGGCTGGAACGATATCTGGCAGCGGCATATGCGGAAATCGCTGGAGGACGAGCTGAAAGCCGCCAGCCAGGAACCGCCGGACGAAGCCGCCATGCAGCGAATCGGTGAACTTCAGGCCATGCTGGCCCAGATGGACGCTGTGGCCGAAAATGAGGATATTCCCGCTTAAATGGGCTGTTTTGGGGGTTCGGCCCCGCCTAGAGCCTTGAAATCGCGGGTTAAAGTCTTATTTCCTTCAATAACCGGCTTGTTTCGGGCCGCTGGAGTCTCTACATATAAGCCCCTATTAAATAAAGGGCGTTTTGCCTTCCAGCCACGCTTTCGGCGCAATCGGGACACGACAACGTTGGATATGCTTCACCCTTTTTGTCACCACACAATGACTGGGCAATCACTGGCCGTGCGCATCTAGCGCGGACGGCTTTCGTTATTTTAATTCAGGACATCCATGGCTACCAAGAAACCCGCCAAGAAAATCACCGCCGCCAAGAAGCCGTTGAAGGCCAAAGCCGCCAAGCCGGCCGCGAAGCCTGCGCCTAAGCCCGCGAAGAAGGACGAGAAGAAGAAAGCCGTCGTCAAGGCGAACGTCAAAGAACAATTGAAGAGCAAGGCCACGCCCGCCGGTAAAGCCGCCGCCATCAAGGCCAGCGGTAAAGGCGTGCCCGCCAAAGACCTGCCCAAGAATTTCAAGCGCATGGAAACCGGCAAGAAGGCGACCAGCGGTGACAAGGATGAAAGCGCGCCGGTGCTGGATGACGCGGCAGCGGATGCCCTCAAGAAGCTGGTACGCAAGGCCAAATCGCGCGGCTATGTGACGGTTGATGAAATCAACAAGGTGTTGCCGCCCGATCAGGTGAGCTCCGAACAAATCGAAGATACGCTTGCCATGTTCTCGGATCTTGGCATCAACGTCACGGAGGCCGATGAAGAAGAAGCCGAAGACGACGCCAAGGACGAAAAGGCGGAGAGCGACGACGAACAAGTCGGCAATATCAATGAAGAAACGGTAAGCCGCACCGACGACCCTGTGCGCATGTATTTGCGCGAAATGGGCTCGGTCGAACTGCTCTCCCGCGAAGGCGAAATTGCGCTGGCCAAGCGCATCGAAGCCGGCCGCGAGATGATGATCAACGGCATCTGTGAATCGCCGCTCACCATTCAGGCTATTCTCGGTTGGCACGAAGCCTTGAGCGAAGGCAAAATGCTGCTGCGCGAAGTGATTGATTTAGAAGCGACCTACGGCGCGGAAAACGGCGGTTTGCCGCCGGCAGCGCTGGGTGAAGGCACGCCCGAAGGCGGCATGGCGATGGTCCAGGCCGAGAAGGAGCCAGAAGAAAAAGAAGGCGAGCCCGGCGCGGAAGGCGAAGGCGGCGAAGCGCCCGGTGAAGAAGGCTTTGAAGATGAAGATAACAACCTGTCACTCGCGGTGCTGGAAGAAAAACTGAAACCGCAGGTGATGGATACGTTCGGCCGCATTGCCGTCACGTATGCCAAGCTGTTCAAGGTTTCCGCGCAGCGCCACGCCAGCCAGATGAAGGGCGAGGCGATCACCAAGCAGTCGGAAAAGAAATATCAGGAACTGAAGACCGACCTCGTGGACTTGGTGCGCACCATTCGTTTCAACAATGCGCGTCTGGAACAGCTGGTCTCGCAGCTTTATACCCTCAACCGCCGCCTGATTGGGCTGGAAGGCCGCTTGCTGCGCATGGCGATGGACTGCAAGGTGGACCGCGAAGAATTCCTTGGCCGCTACTATGGCCACGAGCTGGATGTGAACTGGCTGGAGCCGGTGCTGGGCCGGGAAACCGTGATCAGCAAAGACATGCCCTCCCCCGCCACCGTGAAAGCGTGGGCGCATTTCATGGAACGCCACCGCGAAGAAGTGGAGCGTATGCGCGCCGAAATCACGGCCATCTGCAATGAAGCGGGTTTAGGCCTTTCCGATTTCCGCCGGATTGTCGCGACCGTGCAGCGCGGTGAACGCGAAGGCGGCCGGGCGAAGAAGGAAATGGTGGAAGCCAACCTTCGTCTCGTGATTTCGATTGCCAAAAAATACACCAACCGCGGCCTGCAGTTCCTCGATCTCATTCAGGAAGGCAACATTGGCCTCATGAAAGCGGTGGATAAATTCGAATACCGCCGCGGCTATAAGTTCAGCACGTATGCGACGTGGTGGATCCGTCAGGCCATTACGCGTTCGATCGCGGATCAAGCCCGCACCATCCGTATTCCGGTGCATATGATCGAGACGATCAACAAGCTGGTGCGCACCAGCCGCCAGATGCTGCATGAAATCGGCCGCGAGCCCACCCCGGAAGAATTAGCTGAAAAGCTGATTATGCCGCTGGAAAAGGTGCGTAAGGTTCTCAAAATTGCCAAGGAACCGATCAGCTTGGAAACGCCGATTGGCGATGAAGAAGATTCGCACCTTGGCGATTTCATTGAAGATAAAAACGCCGTGCAGCCCTTGGATAACGCCATTCTGGGCAATTTGCGCGAGACCACGACCCGTGTGCTTTCATCCCTCACCCCACGTGAAGAACGAGTCCTCCGCATGCGCTTTGGTATCGGTATGAATACCGACCATACGCTGGAAGAAGTCGGCCAACAGTTCTCGGTCACCCGCGAACGTATTCGCCAGATCGAAGCCAAGGCTTTGCGCAAGCTCAAGCACCCCAGCCGCAGCCGTAAACTGCGTAGCTTCCTCGACGATAGATAATGTCGCAGATTGCGGTCATTCTGACGGGTGGGACGATTGCTTCCGTTTTTACACCGCATGCAACGGCGGTAACAGATGGCGGCACGGCCACCCTGCAGCATGAAGTGCTTGAACTGCTGGGCGGCAAAAATAACATTTCGTTCCATCGCCCGTTCACGAAAGCCTCTGAAAACTTTGAGCCGGTTAACTGGCTGGCAATTTTACGCCAGATCGAGGAAATTCGGGCTTCCGGGACAACACGGTTTCTGATCACCCATGGCACGGATACGCTGGCCTATACCGCGGCGCTTCTTTCGCTTTATTACGGCAAAAGCGACCTTACCATTTGCCTGGTCGCGGCGTTTTATCCGCTTGCCGACCTTCGTAGTGATATCGATTCCAATTTGGCAGCGGCGGCAGCCGTTTTAACGGAGAAAAATCCGCACAAAGGCGTATTCGTGCCATTTCGCGGTATGGGGCTTGATATCGATGCGCCGGTTGCCTTGCATCACGGCCTTGCAATCAAACCGATGCAGCCGGATGCCGTTTCGTTCACATCATTCTACGATGCGCCGGCGGGTTTCTTGCGCACCAGCCGGTTTGATAAAGTGCTACAGTGGCGCAAACAGGAAGCACCCGATATTCATGCCGACTTCCGGCTGGTCTCGGAAGACGTGCTGGTAAAAGCCAATGCGCGGATGGTTATGACATCCATGCGTCCGGGTTTGGATTTCCGCACCTATGAAAGCAAGGCGCGCGAAGAGGATATCGTGCTGGTGTGCGAGACCTATCATAGCGGCACCGCCTTTGCTGAAGACCGGCCCGGCAGCGCAATTGATTTCATGCGCCGTAACCCCGGTTCCAACGTGGTCTTTGCGCCCTATCCGGCACATCTCATTGATAAGCCCTACGAAAGCACGCTTAAATTGATGGACGCCGGAGCGGCGTTTTACCGCGATCTGCAGCCGCACACCCTTTATATGCTGGGCACGCTGGGGCTCGCCCATGGACGAAACCCGCGCGAAGCCCTGTTACCCGCCAAAAACTGGCGGCTGGGGCTGTAATTCTTTACAAATTTTAATCTTTAGCGGTTTGCGGTCGTTACCGCCGCAGGCGGCGCGCTTCTCAAAATCACGCCTGTTCGCATGGCCCCATAAATGAAATACCCCGCCAGCAGATGCTTGGCAGGGTATTTCGAAGATCGAGTAATAAACGCGTTAGCGTTTAAATTACATCTTTTTCTTCTTCTTAGCCGTCTTCTTGGCCGGTTTCTTAGCGGCCTTCTTCACGGTTTTTTTCTTAGCAGCCATGTGTACCTCCAGGTAACTAAGTTGATGTGCTGATGTTGTGGCGAATGCTGTTTTTCGTCAACACAATTCCGCCATGTCATTCGCTTGACAGTGCATTTTTTCGCGGCAAAACGCATTTGCGTGTCATGAATGCAACGCTTTTTGCATCCAAACGCGAGTCGCGCGACCAGAATCACGGTGAATGAATTCTAAAAAATGGAATCACACCTGTAGCGCGCGCCGGAAAATGATGGGTGGAAGTGCGCGTGATGACGGATGAACGGTGTTTGATTTAGCCCTGCGTATGACGCGGAGCAGAACCGCCAAAAAGACCGCCAAGAATGCCCCGCTGCGGGGCGGCCAGACCATAGGCGCGCAGATGTTTGCTATAGGTATGGCTTATATCTTGGCCCAGATGCGCGGCATCGAACACGGCATTGCCTGCCTGAACCTGCGCGCCGATGGTCTGCAGCAACCTATTCATATAATCGGGCGCCCGCTTGAAACGCTCGAGCGCAGGAACAGCGGTATCCTGGATCAGATCCGGCGCTTGCGCATAGAGGCGGGTGATCATTTCCACGGTCTCGGATGTGGGAGAGCTTAGCGCCAGCGCTTTCGTGATATCTTCCGGCCGCACAAAGCCGGGGATTGCAGTGAATTTTTCCAGCACGTGCAGGCTAGTCGTATGATCAAGAAGTGACGGATTAAGCGCGGTTTTTCCGGCGTTATGCTGGCGGGCCAGGTACGCGGCTAATTCCCTCTGATTATATTCGTTGCCGCATAACCGGAACGCATCCGTTGCCGTAGCGGCGATCAGGGCCGGATGCTTGTCGTAAATCGTGTTCAGATTGTCGATCGTGATGGCATGAAGCGCCATGCGGTCCTTGAGTGCCGCCTGCAGATGCGCGGCATCGATAGCGCCGGGCACATCAGCCAGACTGGCCATCAGGGCAAGGTTAGTAACGCCATCTAACAGATTTTTGTTGGCGGCGGCGTCGCGTTTTCCGAGTACCGTTTGTATGGCGCCCAGTATGTCCGATTTTTTGTCTACCCCGCTATTTTGCGCCATCAGTCGCAGCACGCGATTGGCGGTAGGGGCGACCAATTCGGGTTTCTGCACGTAAAGAGCCGCCAGATCGCGGGCGATCCCCGATGTCAGATACCCTTCTTTGATAAGCGCCGCATCGATATCGGCGGCGGTAACTTTGGCCAGATCGGCAAAATGCGCGCCGCGCGACGTCGTTTCGCTTTGCGCGCCCCTGAAACCTGTCCATGCAGAGCCAAAACCGAAGGGCTTCGCGCCGCCAAGCATCTCCTCGAGACCGTCAAAAAACGCTGCCGCGCCGGGGCTTACGCCCCCGGCCGCCGGCCGGGCGCCGGGTGATGGCGCCGCCGGGTCGGCAAAGCCAAAACGGTCGTAGGCCGCCCGCTTCTGGGGGTCTTTTAATGTATCGTAGGCTTCGCTGATTTCTTTGAATTTGGCTTCGGCGTCTGCATTCCCCGGGTTGCGGTCGGGGTGGAACTGCATGGCGAGTTTGCGGTAGGCACCCTTCAGCGCAGCTTCATCTGCGCCATTTGCCACACCTAATATTTCGTAATAATCCTGTTTCTTACCGTCGTCCATCTGGCGACTATATCACGCCGGAATTCTTTCACGGTTGGTTAAAAGGGTTTGCATTAACTATAAACCCTTCCCCGCCTATGGATTTAGCCGCGCGGCCACGATAACGACGACGAGCGCGGCGATCGCCACGGCAAAGACGACGCGCAGGATCTTTTCCGGCACATGATGCACGATCCCCGCCCCCAGCCAGCCGGCAATTACCGCGCCGGGGATCATAAAGAGCAGCAGATGCGCATCCAGAAGCCCCATGCGCCAGAGTGAAATCGTCGCCACGCCCGTGCTGGTAAGGCTGAGCACATTCGCCATGAGCACCGTGGTTTTCATATCGCGGCGGAAGATAAGGGAAATGAGGATGATCATGATCATCCCGCTCCCCGCCGCCGATACGCCGTCATAGATGCCCATCAGCAACCCCGCCAACGGGGCTAAAACCGGCCAATGCCGCAACGGCGTTTCCGTGCCTGTAAAAACCGGCGTGCGCAGCTGGATGAACAGACGGATTAAGCCCGCGCTACAGACACCCAGAATAATCCAGATCACGATGGCAGCGGGAATCGCTGTTAATACGCAGCTACCAATGATGGCGCCCACCGCCATGGGCGGCACCATGGTGACCGCCACCTGTTTATCTATGCGCTGGCGGCGCATGGCGGTCAGCATGAAGGCGATGGATGAAAACGCCGCCGTGCAAATATCGTTAGCGACCGTCTGGTGCGGCGGCACGCCCAGGGCAAGGAGCGCCGGCTGAATGATGAAGCTGCCGCCGCCCAGCACCGTGCCGAAGGTCTCGCCGACCATCGCAGCGAGGCCGGCCAGGACATAAGAAAGATCGGGGAGGTGCATGAGAGAGTGATCCTGATGGCCGTCAGCCCGTCTTCGCCCTGCGGGCTACGCCGGGCACGCTTCGCATATTGTTTTGCGTGGCTGCGCCACGCGTAGCGATAAGCGAAGCGTGGTGGGCCCGGCAGGATTCGAACCTGCGACAACACCGTTATGAGCGGTGCGTTCTAACCGCTGAACTACAGGCCCAGCCCTTCGCAAGCGCCTTTTTAGCACGCCCGTCTGAAAACAACATCGATTTTAGGCTTTAGGGGGTGCTGGCAGGCGCGGCCGGCTGGTTTTTCTGCACCCATATGAGCAGGATTTTCTTAAACGTCAGCGGGTCGGCCACGTAATCGATGGGCGTGATGCCGCCGCCGGTGCCGTGCACCAGAATGGAACCGAAACCCAGAATGCGGCCCCATACGGTTTGATCGATATTCGCGCCTTCCACACGGTTGAGCATGACCTCGAATGTGATGCGGCTGATAAAGCCCGCCTTGGCAATCACGCGGCGGTTGGTAATGGCCAGCTCGGTGCTGATGAGACGAAGATACGCGTGCATCATCATGAAGATGCCGGCGCACACCGTGACCAGACCAATGCCGAGCAGATAAATGGTGATGCCCTTCAGCAGGCCAATACCCAGCATGTGGTTCAGGGTTTCCGGCGACAGGCACAAAAACGCGCCGAGGCAGCAGCTGAAAATGCCGGGCAGAAAAATGATCCAGTGCAGGGTGCCGGCGTATTCAAGGTTTTCGCCGGGGAGCAAAACGGATTCAACGTAGGATTGCGCCATGGATAACGTGGTTCCTTCTCGCGTTTTACTATAGACGACTATTCGTCGCAGGGCGAACTTAAGAACTCATTAATGTTTGGCGCCGGAAATGCCCGCCAGAAAGCGTTCGGCCTCTAAAGCGGCCATGCAGCCCATGCCGGCGGCCGTAACCGCCTGGCGGAATACCTTGTCTTTCACGTCGCCCGCGGCAAACACGCCGGGGATTTTGGTGGCGGTGGAATCAGGGGCAGTCAGCACATAGCCAGCCTCATCCATATCCAGATGGCCTTTGAACACGCCGGTGGCGGGATCGTGCCCGATGGCGATGAACACGCCCTGCGCAGGTACGATCTGGTCTTTGCCGGTCTTCACATTCTGAACTTTCACGCCCGTGACGGCTTTTACCGGCGCGGTATCGCCCACAATCTCTTCCACCTTGCTATCCCATACCACTTTGATTTTGGGGTTGGCGGCGATGCGGTCGTGCAGGATTTTTTCGCCGCGGAACGCATCGCGGCGGTGGATCATGGTGACGCTTGAGGCAATGTTGGCAAGATACAACGCTTCTTCCATCGCGCTGTTGCCGCCGCCCACCACCACCACGTCTTTGCCCTTGAAGAAAAAGCCGTCGCAGGTGGCGCAGGCTGAGACGCCAAAGCCCGAAAATTCCTTTTCGCTCGGCAGGCCCAGCCAGCGCGCCTGCGCGCCCGTGGCGATAATAATGGTATCGGCTATATACGTATCGCCGCCATCGCCGGTGGCGACAAAAGGGCGTTTAGAGAAATCGACTTTCACAATCAGATCGTAAACCAGCTGCGTGCCGACGTGTTCGGCCTGCTTTTGCATCTGTTCCATCAGCCACGGGCCCTGAATGGGACCGGCGAAACCGGGGTAGTTCTCCACATCGGTGGTGATGGTAAGCTGACCGCCCGGTTGCAGGCCCTGAACGAGCATGGGCTTTAAGTTTGCGCGCGCGGCGTAAATGGCCGCCGTATAGCCAGCAGGGCCCGCGCCGATAATGAGGGCTTTGGTGCGATGTTCCGTCATTTAAAATCCAAACATATGGTCAAGGCTGAAGGCTTTCTTGCCGCCCAGAAGGCCGTGATAGCCAAACAAGCGGCAGGTGGTGTCACGAATAGTGACGTAGGCGCCCTCCCCCGCTTTGGCAATATCGGCGGCGGCGAAGGTTTCGCTCACGCGGAACAGGTGCGAGCCGCTGCAGGCGATCTTGACCTGCGTGCGGGCGATTTCTTCGCCTTTCGCGGAGGTGAGAATAAGCGCGGTATCGGATGTTTTGTGCCACGGCGTGCTGGCAGGATAAATCAGATGGCACATGGTGTCGTAGCCATTATGGCCCACGCGCAAAAACAGACGCGTGGAAAGACCCGGCGGACGGCCCACATAGCTTTGCGGCTCGTTCTTATAGACAAGCGCGGTATTAAAGATGTGGCTGCCGAAGCTGCTTTCCGCCGCATGGCCGCTGGGCTTGTGGATGTAACGGAATAACCCATGCAGCCAGCCGTCGGCTTCCTCGCCCACATTAAAATCGTACATCAGTTCAACGTGGCCGTAGCCGGTGGGCAGTTTGGCATTGGCTAAATGTTGCTTTACATCCAGCAGGCTGGCATGGCTGCGCGGCAGGTTGCCGAAAGCGTATTCCGCTACCGCGACGCCGCTGGAATCATACATCACCGCCTTGATCGGCATGTGCTGCAGACCGCGGCTCATGGGCGTAGGTAGAATGAAACTATCGAATTCACCCACGGGCAGAATGGGCGCTGGGAGAATGTGGCCCTTACCCATCAACGCGCCCAGTTTGGGCAATTGCGGATCGGGCTTAAGATCGCTGCGTTCCACATTCACATGCGCGATGCGCTGGTGGCCGTTTTTGTGGAAGACTTCATAGCGCGGACGCACGAAATATTTGCCGGAATTCACTTCCAGCTGCTGCGGCCAACTGGCGTTCAGACCAAGTTCAGCCACGCTTAAACGTTTGGTCGCGAACGGTGCGATTTCCTGATCGTATAAATGGCCTTTGTCGCTACCCATCACATTGATGCCGATCTCGCCGGCGGGAATGGCAATCGGCATGCTGTTCTGCACCCACAGCACCACATCTTCGCCTTCATCGGGCGCTGGCAGGCCGGCGTAATAATCGGAGGGCCAGGAATTGGCGTCGTGCGTGCACGACAGCACTTCTTCCTTATCGCCATAGGTATCGAGTGCGTATTTCACAATATCGTGGCCGGCAACATTTATGGCGTGCACAAACAAGTGGCCGGTGAAATCGCCGAGTTTGTGTTTGGCGCGCACGTCTTTGCTGTCGATGATGAAGGCGCTGCTGGCGGGGCCCATTTTTTCCTGCCACTCGGCCATCTGCTTGCCGTTCTCATCATAGAGGCGGCAGAAGAAGGCACTGTCACGCGCGCCGTAGCTGCCCCAGTAGTTGGCCGTGATCAGACGGGTGTGATGGCCAGCGGTATCGCGGAAAAACACGAAGTTGGTGGCGAAGTTCAGCGGCGATAAATACTTGCCCTTGTCGGTGAGCATTTCGGCGGGCAAACGTAAGTCATCGAAGCTCACCACCTGAATGCCGGCGGGCAGAAGGTGGCGGATATGATCCAGCATCTTCGCGGTATCGAAGGCGGTGATGAACAGCGCCTTGGCGTTTGAGCTGGTAATGGCCGTGATCAGCTGCGTGGTCTGGCCAAACGCCAGCTTGTTCGCCTGCTCGATATCCTGCACATAGACGCCCGTAAGCGGCAGGGATTTCAGATCGTAGAACTGCGTAAAGGCTTCAGCCTGGCCGATGGGATCGTAGATCGCCACGCTGCCGATTTTTTTCAACCGATCATAAAGCTGGCCGGCCTTTTCGGCCGCCATGGGATGGCTGACCGCTTTAAAGAACGCGTTGCCGCCGTGAACATTGGAAAACGTTTCAATTTTTAAGGGCATCTGGAATTACGCCGCGTGCTTCAAGCGTTTAAAAAAGGCCGATACGCCGTGGCGGATGCGTTCGCGCCACACCACGCCGGCATCGGTCACCCAGTTCAGCTGAATGGAACGGCGCTGGCCTTCAAAGGGTTCATGGCCGTGCCACGCGTTGGGAGTATTCAGGAAAACCAGCAACGTCCCCTGCTCCGGCGGCACTTCGGCAACTACGTCGTTGAGATTATCGGCGGAACGCAAAAGGCGCAGGCGCCCGCCGGGGTTTTCCCATTTGCCGTTCATATATAAAAGCACCGTGACCAGCTTGGTCTTGCTGTCGGTGTGGATCTGGCCATCGCGCATGCGCGCTTGTCCGCGCACGGTAACCATGGTGGGCCGGCCCGAAAGATCGATATTGAATTTTTTGGCAACCGCATCGCGGAAGTCGCGGCCTTCCATTTCCTTCATCAGTTCATTGAAGGCGCCGCTGTAATTCAGCGTGTGAAGGGGGAAGCTTCCAGGATTGGGAATTTCAGGGAAATCTTTTTCGATGCGTGCCAGCGAACCGGGATCGACGAAACCGGGCACGATCACATAGGGAAACGGGTCGGTTTTCAAACCGGCATCAGCGAGGGCGGCAATGTTCAGCATCATGGGTAGGAAGATAGTACGAACAAGGGCTTAAGGCAAAAGCCTTTAAGGCCCATAAATAGCAGTTTTATGGGCCTTTTTAATGATACGTGAGAATTATTTATTAGGTCACATTCTTCACGAACATTCCGGCGGAAGCCGGAATCCAGTTTGATTTAAGGCAGTAAAACTGGGTACCGGCTTTCGCCGGTACGTACATTTTTTCTACGCGGCGCGGCGGGCCTGATATTGCGCCAGCATCAGCTGGGCGATGCGTTCCATTTCCAGCAGGCGCGGGTAATTCCAGTTATGCAGCTTGCCGTTGAAGATGCGGATGCGCTGGTCGGCGAGTAAACTGTCGTGGAAGAAACCGAATTTTTCCGAATGGCCCGGCAGCTGGATGAGGTGCACGGGTTTCCCCGTGGAGCACGCCTCGGAAACCATGTTCACGGAATCGCAGGTGACCATAATGGTATCGGCCAGCCCCAGCATGCCGTAATAGGGGTTATCGCCCGTGCCATCCCAGATGTAGGCAGGGCTATCGTGCAGCAGCGCACTGAGGAGTGCCATGTTGGCTTCCCCCGTGCGGCGGGAGGGCGTGATGAGGAGGCTGTAGCCATCCCGCTTGGCAATCGCTTCCAGCTGCGGGGCAAGCTGCATGACTTCGACGGGCGTGAATTTATAAATGCTGTTGCTGCCGCCAAGCGACACAAGCGCATAGGGCCGTTTAAGATGCGCGAATTTCGGCGCCCATTTGGCGGCTTCTTCCTGCAATTTGGTGTCGGAGACACGGTGCAGCGCTCCGCGGGTGGAAATAATGTTGGGGCCGCTCATTTTATCGTGCTCGGGCACGATGATGGCATCGAACTTATCCAGCCACATGGCGGGGTTTTGGATTTGAATATTAAAGCTGCGTCCACCGCTTTGCTGTTTGACGTATAACGAGGCCAGCACGCTGCCACGGCCGCTGGCGATCACGATATCCGGCCACGGCGCATTCATCTGATCACCCTTACGGCTGAACGCGATATTTTTTCCGATGTTCAGATAGGGGCTGGTCGCACGCCAGAGTTTCCGCATCCGCACGCGCTTGATGACGGGCTGAAGCCCCATGGCTTCCGCCAAACCAACGCACTGGGTTTCCATGCCGATGGTGCCATCGGTGATCACCCAGCAGGTGGGAAGCGTAGCGTTCACTTAGACCAGAAAAATCGCCATCAGGGCGAGCAGCGCGAAAATGCCGATCACATGATAGGTGATCATGTGGGTGAGCCAGCGCCAGGTCGATTGGCGGGTTTCAAGCAGCGGCGCAATTTGCTGCGGGGTGGGTTCGCTATGAGCGCTCATGGGGTACTCCTAAAATCTTATACGTACATCCCGGCGAAAGCCGGGATCCAGTTTCCATACGTTTACAAAACTGGATACCAGCTTTCGCTGGTATGTTCATGTGAAGCTAGTTTCGATTATTTAAAGGACGGATTCAAGATGCCTTGCGACGCGGGGGATTCCGGGCCTTTCCACACGGCTTTGCCGTTTTCATAAGCCACTTTGCCTTCGGCGATCAGCTTTACGGCCAAGGGATAAATCTGGTGTTCGTGTTCAAGTACGCGTTTGGCCAGCGTATCTTCGGTATCGGTGGGGAGCACCGGCACGGCGGCCTGCACAATGATCGCGCCGCCATCCACTTCGTTTTCCAGATAATGCACGGAGCAGCCGGTGAATTTGACGCCGGCTTGAATGGCGCGGTTATGCGTATCAAGGCCGGGGAAGCTGGGCAGCAGCGATGGGTGAATATTGATCATGCGGCCCTGCCAGCGGCCGACAAAGTAAGGGCTCAGCACGCGCATGAAGCCGGCATTGCAGATAAGCTCTACGCCGGCCTGCCGGTGCGCTTCATCCAGCGTTTCTTCAAACGCCTGCCGGCTGGGAAATTTTTTGTGCGGGATGGTGGTTGTGGGAATGCCAGCACGTTCGGCGCGTTCCAGCCCCCCTGCCCCTTCCACGTTGGAGACGACTAAAACAATCTCCGCCGGAAAGTTGGGGTTGGCACACGCATCAATCAGCGCCTGCAGGTTGCTGCCGCGACCTGATATTTGCACGCCGAGCTTTAGTTTTTTTACGGGCATAGGGTGTTCAGGGCTTCAAAGCGCATCACGTCTTCGCCGCTGCCCCGCTTTTCCACTTCGCCAATCACGCGGGCCTGCAAACCTTGTGCATGCAAATGATCGCGCGCGGCCACAGCTTGGTTAGACGGCACAATCGCGACCATGCCGATGCCGCAGTTGAACGTGCGCACCATGTCTTCGGCAGGAATATTGCCTTCCTTGGAGAGCCAGCGGAACACGGGCGGTAAATCCCACGTGGCGCAATCAATCGTCACGCCAAGGCCCTGCGGAATAACGCGCGGCACGTTTTCCAGCAAACCGCCGCCGGTGATATGCGCCATGGCATGCACGGGCATTTTCTTGATCAGCGAGAGCAGCGGCTTCACATATATAATGGTGGGGCGAAGAAGCGCTTCGGCGAGGCTCACATCCGGCTCAAACGGCGCGGGATTGCTGTAATTGTATTTGCCATCGGCGACAATTTTGCGCACCAGCGAATAACCGTTGCTGTGCACGCCGCTGGAGAAAATGCCGATGACGGCATCGCCCGGCCTGACCTTCTCGCCAGTGATGACCTGATCACGCTCCACGGCGCCCACGGAAAAACCAGCGAGATCATAATCACCCGCGGCATAGAGGCCGGGAAGTTCAGCGGTCTCGCCACCCACTAATGCGCTGCCGGCCTGACGGCAGCCTTCCGCGACGCCTGCAATCACGCGCGACGCCACATCCACTTCCAGTTTGCCGGCGGCGAAGTAATCAAGGAAGAATAATGGCTCCGCGCCGCTCACGACTAAATCGTTCACGCACATGGCAACGCAATCAACGCCCACACCATCATGCAGGCCGGTTTCAATCGCGATTTTAAGTTTGGTGCCCACGCCGTCATTGCTGCTGACGATGAGCGGGTCTTTATACCCCGCCGCTTTCACATCGAAGAACGCGCCGAAACCGCCCAGCGCCGCCGTGGTGCCTGAGCGCGCCGTGGATTTGGCCATGGGCTTTAAACGTTCGACTAACGCGTTTCCGGCATCGATATTAACGCCTGCCTTGGCATAGGCATCAATCTTGAAAGGGGTCTGTGTCATGCAAATGCCTTGAAAACGACCTAGTAAATAGTGGGCCTTGGGGTATGATGGCGGCAAAATAACCTTTCACTTAGCTTTTGCCAATGCCGCGTTTTCAGTCCGTTTTTGCTTTTGTTTTGGCGCTTGTTTTACTGGCTTCGCCCGTATGGGCTGAAAATATGGTGGCTAAACCCGGCGCCACGCCGGTTGCGGCAAAGCCGGCGCCCACGCCGGCTGCAGCGCCAGCGCCTGTTTCCACCGCTGCGCCGGCTGCCCCGGTTACGCCCGCTGCCCCCGCCGATCCCTATACAGTAAACGGCGTGGATGTGGATATTAAAGCCAGCGCCACCGAAGCGCGGGATAAGGCGTTTAACGAGGGCGGCAAGAAGGCGCTTGGCATGCTTATTAACAAGGGCGCGCCTTCAAGCAAATACGACCCCACCAAAATGTCGGATGCTGATATCAGCAATCTGGTCAAAAGCTTTGAGGTGGAAAAAGAACGTGCGTCTTCAGGGCGTTACATTGCAACCCTCACCTTCCACTTCAGGCCGGGCGCCACGCAGGCGTTTCTGGGCAGCCGCGGCATTTCACTGAACATGGCAGCGGATGGCACATCCATTTCCGGGCCCGATACGAATGGCGACCTGACCGCTATCAAGCCGGTGGATACCGTGCTCGTCCTCCCCGTTCTCAAGATCGGCGATTTGCAGGCGATCATGTGGGAACAGCCGACTTCATGGCAGCGGGCGTGGGCCAATTATCTTTCGGATTCCGGCGCGGCGGATTTAGTCATGGCCGATGGCACGATGGAAGATGTGCGCATGATTGGCGTGGGCGATGCGCTTGCCGGCACGCGCGCGGCGATTGCACGGATTGCCGGCGCCTACCATGCCAAGATGGTACTGGTGCCCATTTTGCAAAGCCCCACCGTGGTGCCGAATTCCGGCAATGATCTGTTCATCTCGATCACCCGCTATGATTTTGCCGGGGTGGCGCTGAACACCTATGCCGTGCCGCTGCGCGCCGATAAAAACGCGCGCGTGATGGAATGGCTGCAGGGCGGCGTGGCAAGCGTTGTCAATGCCATGCGGAGCCTGCCGAAACCAACCCCCGCCGCCGTGGCCCAGCAGAACCCCAGTGATGAAGAGGTACAGAACGGCATGGCCGCCGCTACTTCCAGCGTCGCGGGCCAGATGCCGGGGGCGATGCCGATGACGCCTTCTAGCACGCGCCTGACCATCACCGTGCCGTTCAATCATGATAACGACTGGTCGAACGCCAGCGCGGTGGTGGAATCGATTACCGGCGTCACCAATTTCGAGCCCGTGAGCCTTACCCATGAACGCGCGGTTGTGCAGCTGGGCTTTGATGGCACGCGCCTGCAGCTGGATCAGGCATTGAAGGATCACGGCTACCAGTTGGTGCAGCCGCAGGATCCGCGCGCGATGCCCACCCTGCTGCCGCTGGGCGCCGTGCTGGTGCCGACCCAGATGGGCCCGCAAACCATTTCACGCCCCGTGCCGGCGATTGTCGCGCCGCCGGTGGAAGAAGCGCCGCTTGAGAACGATACCGGGGACGGCCAATGATATTTCAGGAAAAAGAAAATCCGCGCGAAGCCCGGGTACAGTTCCGTTTCTGGCTGATCACCTTTGTGGTGGTATGCGTTTTAGCCTGGCTGCTTTCCGGCGTGCTGCTGCCCTTCGTGCTGGGCATGGCAATTGCCTATTTCCTTGACCCCTTGGTCAGCCGCATGAGCCGCCTGAACTGGCCGCGCTGGCTCTCCGCCTTTGTCGTGCTGTTCACCTTTCTGGCGGTGATCGCGGGCGCCAGCATTTTACTGTATCCCGTCGTGCGCGAGCAGCTGTCGGAGCTGATGGATGCGCTGCCGGGTTATGGCGACAAGCTGCAATCCTACGTATGGCCGCGCATCACGGGCGTATTGCAGGGGCTGGGCATGAATGCCGCCAAGCTGCAGGCCAGCTTCACGCAATACAGCGCCGAAGCGCTGGGCATTGCCGGTAAAATGGTAAGCAGCGTGGTGCTCACGGGCCTGGCGCTTCTTGATATCATCATGGTGCTGGTGCTCACGCCGGTGGTTGCGTTCTATTTAATGCGCGACTGGCCGCATATGGTCAGGCACATCGATGACCTGCTGCCCTTGAAGCATGCGGTGGCCATCCGCCGGGAGCTGGGAAATATCGACCGCATGATCTCCGGCTTTCTGCGCGGTCAGGCGATGGTGAGCCTGTCGCTGGCGGTTTATTACAGTATCGCCCTTAGTCTGGCGGGCCTGCCCTATGGCATTATCATTGGCCTTGCCACCGGGCTGCTTTCGTTCATTCCGATTGTCGGCACCCTTAGCGGGATCATCACCAGCTTTGCGATTGGCGCGGTGCAGTTTGATTCCCCCGGCCAGTTCCTGGGGCTGGCTGCCGTTTTTGGCGGCGCGCAGGTTCTGGAAGGGTACTTCCTTACGCCAAAACTGGTGGGCGGCAGCGTGGGCCTGCATCCGGTATGGATCATGTTCGCGGTGCTGGCGGGCGGCAAGTTATTCGGCATTGTTGGCATTATTCTTGGCGTGCCGCTGCTGGGCACGGTGGCCATTCTGCTGCGCCTGCTGCTTGAACAATACCGCAACAGCTCGCTTTATAACCCGGCGCTGGGCAAAACTGACCCGCCGCACCCGCTTGCCAAGCCATGAGCCCGCAGCAGATACCCATGCCGCTGCCGGTTACGCCTTTCTTTGCGGAAGACGATTTCATGCCGGCAGCCAGCAACGCGGCAGCGGCACAGATGCTGCAGCTGGGCGCGCAGCCCATTATTCTGCTGCTGGGCCCGCGCGGGTCGGGCAAGACGCATCTTGCTTACATCTGGCAGCGCCGGCACAAGGCGGCGCTCATCTACCCGCAAAGCTTCGCGCCGGAACAGGTGGCCAACGCCCCCGCCCTGCTGTGGGAAGACGCCGACCGCACCCCGTGGAATGAGGAAACCCAGAAAAGCGCCTTTCATCTCCTCAATATGGCGCGCGAACACAAGAAACCGCTTTTAATCACCGCTGCCACGGCGCCCCTGAACTGGCCGCTGCAGCTGGCCGATCTGCGTTCGCGTTTACTGGCATTGCCGGTCGCCACCATTGATGCGCCGGATGATACGCTGGTGGCCGCGCTGCTGCTCAAACACCTGAAAGACCGGCAGCTTAAAGTCAGTGAAGATGTTCTGAATTATCTCATTCCCCGCCTGCCGCGCGACGGGCATGTGATTACGGAAATTGTGCGGGCGATTGATAGCGCCTCGCTGGCTGACCGGCGGGCGGTCACCATTCCTTTTGTAAAAAGCATTCTGGAAAAAAGCGCCAGCCTGTTCGATTAACGCTGGTCTTTGAGCAAACTTTCCTGCGCCGCTTCCAGAAGCACCCGGCGCGTCGCCACGCGGCGCAAATCAATACTTTTGCCTACCTCCGGGGCGGACTGGCCAAGCCCCACCAGCGCGGCTTCGGCGATTTGCAGGCTGGCTTCCATGGTCTCGAGGATCACTTCGGAAACGCCCATCTCGTACATGCGCCGGGCCTGTTCGGTATCGCGGGCGCGGGCGATGATGCGGGCCTGCTTGCGCACCGCGTGAATGGCATGCACGACC